>NZ_CP047602.1:307000-614000 GCF_009905255.1 Thermoanaerobacterium aotearoense
GCGCACAATTTGAATGATATACTAGTAAAAGCAAGGAACAATAAATATGCGATTGGAGGTTTTAATTTTAATTTTTATGATGATGCATTGGGGATAATTTCAGCAGCATACGAATTGAAGTCACCTATTATTTTGATGGCCAGTGAAGGGTGTGTCAAATTTTTAGGAGTTAAGCATATTGTTAATTTTGTAAATCAACTTAAAGATGAATATAATATTCCTATTATTTTACATCTTGATCATGGAAAAGATATTGAAATAATTAAAAACTGCATAGATAACAAATTCGACTCAATTATGTATGATGGATCATTGCTTAACTTTGAAGAAAATATTAAAAACACAAAATTTATTGCTGATTTATGCCATGACAAAGGAATGACCATTGAAGGGGAACTGGGTAGGATATCAGGTGCAGAAGAAAATATAGAAAATAGCGAGGATGTATTTACAGATCCAGATAGCGTAGCGGAATTTACAGAAAGAAGCGATGTGGATTCCTTAGCAGTAGCTATTGGAAACGCTCATGGATTATACAAAGGTAGACCCAGGTTAGATTTTGAAAGATTGTCTAAAATTAATAAAATATCAAAAGTGCCATTGGTATTGCATGGTGGTACAGGCATACCGTATGAAGATATACAAAAAGCTATACAATTAGGTATAAGTAAAGTGAATGTCGGGACTGAAATAAAGATAGCATATATTAAATCTATTAAAAAACATCTTGAAACAATCAACGATAATGATATTAGACATTTAGTTTCTATGGTTCAGAATGATATTAAAGAACTTGTAAAGCAGTATCTTGATATATTTGGTACTGCCAATAAATATAGCCAATTACAATCAATGTGAATTTTATGAAGATAGGTGCAATAACAAGTGGTGGGAACTGTCACGGCATGAACGCTTTTATATTGGAATTATCGAAATTATGTAGTAAAAATAATTATGATTTGATTAGATATAGGAGACTATAAGAGCATAGAAGAAAACAACTTTATTAAACTTAGTTTAGATAATATAAGTAATATGGCTTTGGCAAAAAGGTGGTAGCTTATTATTAACAAGCAGATATGAAGATTTAAAAATAGGTGAGAAATTAATAAAACACTACAAGTTATAAATGATGTTGAAGATACTGCTACTGCAATACCTGGGAAAATATATATAATTGAGACATTAGAAGGGAATTATGGGAATATAATTAAAGCAGCATTTGATGAGGTGGCAATAGAGATGTAGCAAAACAATTTGTGGAGCTAACATTTGATCTAATTAAATAAGGATATTTATGGTAAAATGGTTTGTTATATATCAGGTAGATTTAAAAATTGCGATTTATAATCAGTCGAATAATATAAGTTTTAATGTAAAATATTAGTATGAGTTATGGACTTGTGTCTACTTATTTGGCACAAGTCCATAACTTTATAACAATTTAACTCAACCACCACCTGCTTTAGCAGGTGGGTTGGATATGCCGCTTAAGCAGCTTAAAACTCGCCTAAAGTAAAATTATCATTCTTTTGATTTTCTTCTATGTCTTGATTTTGTATATATTCAATAATCACTTCATCTGTTACATTGCCACTACTTGCTGCAAAATATCCTCGTGCCCATAAATGTTGTCCCCAAAATTGTTTGTTAAGCTCCTTATTCTCCATTAGCAACTTTCTCGAACTATATCCCTTTATATATTGCACCAGCTTACTTACTGACAAATGTGGTGGTGCCGACACTAGTATATGTATATGATCTTTTGATACATGTCCTGATAATATTTCTACTTCATTATTTTTGCATACCATTCTTATTAGTTCCCTTGTTCTTTCTGCTATTTTCCCAACTAATATCGGTTTTCTGTATTTTGTTATCCATACTATATGATATTTTAGATCATACGTTGCATGTGACGACTTTCTATAATTTTGCATATTTATCACCTCTAGTTTATTTTTTACTAGAAGTGATTATTTATTTTATTGACCTAAAGGTTTCAGCTTAAGCTGAGGGATTTAACCCCATTATACAGACATTAAACTCACTTGTACTCAATATCAATACTTATCCGTGACAACACCTAATGATGATGCTTTTATAAAAGGCAAACCTCTAAGAGATTTTAAGGTTTCTGCAGTACCTGTCACGACGACGCCTTGTATCTTTAAATCTTCCCTCTTTATTTTCCCATTCTTGTCTTTTAAATTGTCGTAAATCCTTTTAACCTCTGACTTGATGCCATTTAGCTTATGATTATCTGTTTTAAGCTTTTCTAATTGGTTTACATTGTTCTCGATTGTTCCTATAAAAAGTTCTTCTGGATTTTTTAATCTGTCGCCATTGCTGTCATAGACCTTTATACCATATGCGGCTTTTTCAGAACATACATCTGCTGGATTATCTACATCAATCGTCTTTCCATCGGGAAGCTTTTGCTCATTTTTATGTGGTTTATGTGCTTCTTTTTCTTTGCTATTTAGATCGTCAACCCAATACCACGTTAAAGTTACGTTTTTTGGCATCATTTTATTTACTTCGTCGATGCTGTACGCTTTATCAAAAGATAATGCCATCTCTATATATTTGTCATTTCCTATGTCATCCAGCAAATTTAAGTCATTCTTGTATGTCCTGTATTTTACGTAGGGGTAGAAGAAAATCATTTCCCTTTGACCAAGTTCGTTGTACGTTGGTTTGTTTAGAGCATCTTCATCAAAACTTTCTCCCCATACTATAGCTGGTGAATTGATAGCCTGTACATCGACAGTGTTGAAAAGCCCATAGCTGTATTCCTGTTGACCTGTATAAACCACTTTACCCTCTATTATCTTGTAAGTTGAATAAACTGTTTTGCCTCCAAAGATTCCTTCATATCTGATTGATTTTCCTATATACATATCAGGAGCGGAGATATCATTGAATACTGATAAGGCAAAACTTATGTCAGAGCTTTCCGACTGTGTTACTTTGATTCCTATAAAGACGGTGCTTATTGAAACAATTAATATGACTATCAAACTTATAATTGTGGTTCTTAAAATAGAACGCCATTTTGCTTTTTTAATTGCTTTATCAAATTTATCATTCTTTGTGCTTTCAAAAATTTCATCAAGTTCTTTCTCATCATTGTTTAAAATTTTTTCATCTGCCATAATTGGATACCTCCCATAATTCTTTAAATTTATTTCTTGCACGGTAAAGATATGTCTTTACTTTGTTTTCATCAAGATCTAAGATCTCTCCTATTTCTTTATAAGATAATCCAACAAAATACTTAAAAATTAAGAGGGTTCTATAGCTTTCCTTTAACAGACCAAGTATTTTATGAACGTTTGATTTTAATTCTTCATTAAGCACGTGTTCTTCTATTAATCCATCTGAATAGAGGCTATTAAGAATTCTATCATCGATGCCAATTTTCTCCTTCTTTTTCTTATTATACAGATTATAATATCTGTTTAGTGATACTTTAAACAGCCATGGATAGATGTCGTCAATGCTTATGGAGTCAACATACTCAATAACTTTGCAGATGGTATCTTGTACGATATCTTCTGCATCTTCACAGGATGCACCGATTTTAATGAGATATTTGTAAATTATGGTCATCTTATTTATCAAGAAGTCTTCAAACCTCTCATCTTTCATGACTGACCTCCCAAGTATAATATCTGATGCATTTTTATATAACGGCGCCGTTTTTGTTCTTTCATTAATATAACAAAATAGAAAGACAAATGTATACAAACTTTTAAAATTTATTTTTATCAGCGAATTATAGATTTTGACTAAATAATCTATTGCCTTATTGACAATTAATTAACATAGTGATATAATTTTCGTAGAATGCATTCGGTGAACATGTTCAATAAAATTGAGAAAAGAAGGGGACTTTTTATGGACAAAAAGCACAGTATTCTCTTTGATGAAGTGTCTATCGGAAGCTGTATCATCAAAAACCGCTTTGCAATGGCTCCTATGGGACCATTAGGTCTTGGTGATTCCGAAGGTGGTTTTAACCAAAGAGGAATTGATTACTACGTTGAAAGAGCTAAGGGCGGCACTGGACTTATCATAACTGGTGTTACTTTTGTTGACAACGATATAGAAAAGCATGACATGCCTAATTGCCCATGTTCTACGCACAATCCAGTTCACTTCATTAGGACTGCTCGCGAAATGACGGAGAAAATACACGCTTACGGTTCTAAGGTTTTTTTACAATTGTCAGGTGGATTTGGAAGGGTTACGATTCCTACGAATTTAGGAGAACATCCGCCTGTAGCGCCGTCGGCTATCCCACATCGTTGGCTTGACAAGACGTGTCGTCCTCTTACAAAAGAGGAAATTCGCAGGATAGTTGTACAGTTTGGCAAAGGCGCTTACAATGCGAAGCGAGCAGGATTTGACGGCGTGCAGATACATGCGGTACACGAGGGGTATCTTTTAGACCAATTTGCCATATCAATGTTTAACAATCGAACAGATGAATATGGAGGAAGCCTTGAAAACAGACTGCGCTTTGCAAAGGAAGTTGTGGAGGAGATAAAAAGTACTTGTGGCAGTGATTTTCCGGTTACGCTAAGGTACAGTGTAAAAAGCTTCATAAAAGATTGGCGCAAAGGTGGACTTCCAGGGGAAGAATTTGAAGAGAAAGGCAGAGATATTGAAGAAGGGATTGAGGCAGCTAAGCTTTTAGTTGAATATGGATACGATGCTTTGGACGTAGATGTAGGAAGCTACGATGCATGGTGGTGGAGCCATCCGCCAATGTACCAAGAAAAAGGGCTTTACATTCCTTATGCAAAGATGGTGAAAGAAGTTGTAAATGTGCCTGTCATCTGCGCAGGACGCATGGATAATCCAGACCTTGCATCAGATGCTGTAAGAGATGGAGCGTGTGACATAGTGTCACTTGGCCGTCCGCTTTTAGCAGATCCCGATTATGTAAATAAGCTTAAAGCAGGAGATACCGCTTCTATACGCCCGTGTTTATCATGCCATGAAGGATGTATGGGACGCATACAGGAATATTCCGCATTAAACTGTGCAGTAAATCCACAGGCATGCCGTGAAAGCGCTGAGCGGCTTATACCTACGCAGCACAAAAAGAAAGTCTTAATAGTAGGTGGCGGCGTGGCAGGTTGTGAAGCAGCTCGGGTATTAGCGCTTCGTGGACATGAGCCAATCGTGTATGAAAAAACTGATAGGTTAGGTGGGAATCTGATTCCCGGTGGAGTGCCATCATTTAAAGAAGATGATCATGCGCTGGTGGCTTGGTATGAAAATGAACTTAAAAAGTTAAACGTAGAAGTCCATCTAAATTCAGAATTAGATGCTGACGGTGTCATTAATTTTGGCGCTGATGTGGTGATAGTCGCGACAGGTTCAAAGCCAAAAGTATTTTCACTGGGAGAAGGACCGGTTTACACTGCTCAAGATGCGTTGTTAGGCAAAGTTAATATAGGAAATGATGTTGCCGTAATTGGCGGCGGACTTGTAGGATGTGAGACAGCGCTATGGCTTAAAGATATGGGCAAGAATGTGACGATAATTGAGGCGCTTCCAAAGCTTTTAGCTGTAAATGGTCCATTGTGCCATGCAAATAGCGAGATGCTGAAAGAATTGATACCTTTCAAAGGAATAAAGACCATAACATCTGCAAAAGCTACTGCATATGACGGAAAGGTGCTTAAAGTGAATACGCCTGATGGTGATATAGACATTGCAGCGGATACGGTTATTCTTGCAGTTGGATATACGCCGTCTGATTCTCTGTATAGAGAAGTAAAAGATAAGATTTCAAATGTATATCTTATCGGCGATGCTGGCAATGTGTCCAATATAATGTATGCAATATGGAATGCCTTTGAGGTTGCTAAAAATATAGATTAGAAGAACAGGAGAGAGATTGGTGCCAGAAAGTTTAACTTCCAGAGAAAAGCAGGCCATTGCTACTAAAAAGAGGATATACAGTTGCGGTGTAGAGCTTATAAAAAAATATGGATATGACAATATAACTGTAAAAGACATAGCAGAAAAAGCCAATGTTTCTATAGGAAATTATTATCACTACTTTAGATCAAAGTATGACCTTCTGGTGGAGATATTTAAGCATGGCGATGAATTTTTTGAGGCTGAAGTGCCGAAGATTTTAGAGGCTTATACAGACTGCAAGGATATATTGGTTCAGTATTTTCTCATATATGCAAAACTTGCAATAAATGATGGAGTAGATATGGCAAAAAATCTGTATATACCGACAAATAAGATGTTTTTGACACATGGTCGTTCCATGCAGAATATGCTTATTCAAATATTAAAGAATGAGCAAGAAAAAGGCAAGATACCAAATGTTTTAGACTGTGAGGAAATTACAGAGAAACTATTTATTGTGGCAAGGGGCGTTATCTTTGATTGGTGCTTAAAAGACGGCAAGACCGATCTTTTGGCTGAGATGCAAGACATAATATCACGAATGGTAGAAAGCTATATTGAAAAATAGAATAAACAAATATTATTTCTAATAGTTTAAGCAGCAACTCAAAGATTTTGTACAAATATACTGGGCGGTTTTGTTTCCGCCTTTTTTTGTTGGTGGACATTAGCTTCACTTCCTTTCCTTTGGAGGCTATGACTATAAAAAGTTCAACCTCATATTTCATTGTATTATTCTCTTTAATGCTATATAATGAAATATGGCATTACTGATAAGGGAGGAAAAAATGCAGATATTTATTGTTGTTTTAAATTACCTTTTGATGCTTTTAATAGGTCTTGTCGATAACATAAAAGGTCCTGTATTATCTCCAATTAAGTCATTTTACAATGTGGATTATACGTATATTGGACTTCTTTTGTTTATTGGAAGCCTTGGATTTATCATAGCTTCGTTTGTGGGTGGAATGATTGTAAATAGATATGGCAGTAAGATGGCATTGTCTTTGGGGCTTGTCTTTATCATCATAGGGATTTTAGGATATTTTGCATCACCGGTTTTCTTAGTGTTTTTGATTTTCTTCTTCTCTATGAATTTTGGCATAGGGATGCTGGAGATAGGTATAAATGCCACCGCTGCAGTTGCATTTTTGGTTAATCAAGCCATAATGATGAACCTTTTGCATTTCTTTTACGGTTTAGGTGCTACGATTTCACCAAATGCGGCAGGAAGGCTTGTGGCTTTGAAGTATTCATGGCAAAACATATATCTTTTTGGAGGCATTATAGCTCTTTTAATGCTTATTGTAGTTTTGTTTACGAGATTTCCTGGTACAGCTAAATATGTAGATGGCAATAAAGTCAAATATCTTGATGTATTGAAAGATAGGCATGTCATTTTGTTTTCAGTCATGTTAGGATTTTACATCGCATCAGAAGTCGGCATAGGCAATTGGGCTGTGACGTACCTTAAAGGATCTTACGGCATGAACAGCGTAAAAAGTTCTATGTACTTGTCTCTTTTCTTTGCCGCTTTTACCATAGGCAGGCTTTTAGGAGGGTTTGTGGTTGAAAAAATAGGATATGTGAAAAGCATATTCATATTTGCATCGCTGGCAGCATCTTTTGTCGCCTTAAGCATGGTAAGTCAGGATTTATCGATTCTTCTGTCTATGGCAGGCTTATTTTACTCCATAATTTATCCTACGACTATGGCATTGGCAATGAAGAGCTTTAAAGAAAATACAAGCGTTGTCATAAGCGTCATAGTCACCGTAAGTTCATCTATAAACATGGTGGCCAATTTTATAATAGGAAAGCTAAGCGATTTGTTTGGCGTGTTTGTGGGATTTTCATTTATCGTAGTTTTTATGGTGCTGGTGATTGTGATGCTTAATGTTCTTCGGTCATCTCTTAAACTGTATTCTAAATAAAAAGCTCCCGATTGTGGGAGCTAAATTTCATATTAGATTTACATTTTCAAGCAGTGTGCTGTCATCAAGTATTTCACTGGATCTTCCTACAGCCTCTATCGAATGTGATTCATTCATCACGACGATTCTATCGGCAATGATTCTGGCTAAATCCAAATCGTGAGTGGATATTACAAGCGTTTTTCCCTCATCTTTTAGGTCTATTAACATTTTGTAGAGCCACTTTCTCGACCTTGGATCAAGGCCGTTTGTAGGCTCATCTAAAAGCAATACATCTGGATTTATAACCATTATTGATGCTAAAGCTACTTTCTTTTTTTCACCGCCGCTTAGCCTGTGCGGCGGTCTGTCTTTTAATTTTGCGATGCCAAACGACTCAAGAGTCTTTTCTACCATGGATTTTACTCTGTCAGGATTTAATCCCATCTGCAGTGGAGCAAATGCTACTTCATCAAAGACACACGCATTAAAAAGCTGAACGTCAGAGTCTTGAAATAGATAGCCGACTTTTCTCCTGAATTGGTATTCTTGGTCCCCTTTCAGATTCAATATGGATTTGCCAAATGCTGATATTTCGCCTCTATCCGGCTTTATTAAGCCATCCATCAATTTTAATAGAGTGGACTTTCCAGAGCCGTTGGCACCTAAGATTATTAAACTTTCTCCTTTTAATACGCTAAAGCTTACATCAACAAGTGCAGGTTGTGACTTTATATATGAGTACGAAACGTTTTTAAGTTCAAATGCTATATCCAAAGTTTGCCTCCTTTTACGATAAAAGTTGCTGCAAAAAGTGAAATGTTGAACAATATCCAGACTGCATCAAAGATATCGAACTTGAAGTCGCTTATTGTCTTGTACTCGCCTTTGTATCCGCGGGAGAGCATGGCACTGTAGACTTCGCTGCTTAAATATTCAGATCTTATTAAGAGATTTCCCATTGACGACGCTACAAATCTTCTCTCACTTTTGCCTTTAGACTTTCCTACGCTTCTGCTTTTTCTGGCAAGAAACATGTTTGACGCCACATCAAGGAAAAGAGTTATATACCTAAACGATATATCAAGGGTGGCAGAGAAAATTTTCGGCAACTTGAAATACCTAAACGCTTTTAAAATTTCCACCCACTTTGTGGACAGTATCAAAATGTATATGAAGGAAAGGGAGACAAAAGAGCGCATAATGAAAATCGATGCGCTTATGGCTCCGTTCCTTGTGATGTACAAGTTTTTGCCAATGTATATAAGCGGATTTCCCGGTTTTACGATGTTAAACAATGATGGTATTAATACAATTCCTGTAAAGATTACGGATACTGATAAAACCCTGAATATATAGGATTTTATTGGCACCTTCGAAAGTACAGCGACAAAGATAGAGTATACAACCATCAAGCACAGAAATTGCCATGAGCTGCTTAAATTGCACAAGACAATCAAAAGCAATATAGATAAAAGCCGTATTCTCGCGTCCAATGACTGCATAAGGCCCCGTTTGATGGCAATTTCATCTGATTCAAACATATCTTGAAATGTACTTTGTATACTCAATACAGTCTTTTCGATAAAATTACTCATTTTTCCCCTCATGCCTACCTATCATTTTGCTAAGGATAAAAAACACTATGGCAATTACTGCGATTCCTACGATAGCTGAAAATATGTAGCCTATTGATTGCTGGAAAAAGTTTTTGTCAAAGCCAGGTATGCCGTAATCAGGAAATAAAGCCTTTACCGTATCTGAGAAATGCTTCATTCCGTTTGGCACATATCCTACCATGTTTTTTACCTCATCTATGCCCCACTCACCCCAAGCAGATCCTGGCGCTAAAAGTCCTATAGGTGTAAGCAGTATTATCACTATTGCAGCTATCAAAAGTTTCTTCATTTATTTTCACCCCTTAGCCTGTAAGTGAATTTATAAAGCAAGTTGTCTTCACCAGCTTTAATAAGGTAGTAGACTACAAGTCCAGTTACTGCTGCCTCTACTAATCCAGCTATTGTAAGATGTGCTATCATCATAGCAGGTATAGACTGGCTTAGCCCGTACGGGAAGTATAAGGCACGACCATCTGCTGTGTGAAAAAGCACAGGCTGAAGTCCTAATTCTATTGATGCTGCAAGTGCTGCTGCATTTATTCCAGCGTACGCACCTATGGCAGATGATATTACCTTTCCTGCTTTAAGCTTTTGAAGCAGCATATATACGCCGTATCCTACGAAAGGTGCTACGAATGCCATGTTAAAGCTATTTGCACCTAATGCTAAGATGCCACCATCTCCAAAGAACAACGATTGTATAAGAAGTGCGACTGTAAGAGAAATGCTGGCTCCCCATGGACCTAATGCGATGGCCAGAAGCGTGGCGCCTACAGCGTGTGCTGTTGTACCACCAGGTATAGGCACGTTAAACATCATTATGGTGAAGGCAAAGGCTGAACCTATTGCCATTGTAGGTACATCTTTTTTATCAAAAGTTTCATTTACTTTCTTTGTTGCCACAGCCAATACAGGCACCATCGCAGCACCCATAACAGCACAGGTGGAAGGACTTAAATATCCATCTGGTATATGCATAAACATCTCCCCCTTACAAATTCTTCCCGGTTGTAGTCATGACAAGCTTTCCGTGCTTTACGCCTTTTGTGCTTATTATCTCGTCGGCTATAGCTGATATAGTCTTTGAAGTGCCTTTTACGACCATCACTTCAAGGCAATTGTGCTCATCAAGGTGTACGTGCATACTGGAGATTATGTTTTCATGGTGCCCATGCTGAATGTCAACAAGTTTGTCGCTTATCTCTCTTACTTCATGGTTGTAAACATATGTGACAGTGCCGATTGATTCGGCGTCATCTGATTCGCAATGGTTTTCAACTATGTAATCCCTGATCAAATCTCTTATTGCCTCAGACCTGTTTTTGTAGTTTTTTGACTCAATCAATTTATCAAACTGTGAAAGCAGATTCGCTTCCATTGAGACTCCGAAACGGGTTATTTCTTCCAGACGTATCATCTCCTTCTGTGTTACTTTTATAAAAATAATAGCACTAAATCGACTGATAATCAATAGCGATTTAGAAATTCAGAATACTATACTAATTTAAATTATTGAAATTTAGTTATCCTTAATATATGATATAGAAAAAGGATTTTGGAAGTTTTCATTGAAACAAAATGAGGAGGAGAAGATGGATATAAGGTCTTATGAGATAGAGATAGATGAGAAGTCTGTTTTAAGGTATTTAGGATATAAAGATTCTGAGCCTTATAAAGATTTATTAGACAAAATCAGGAATGCTATAAATGATGCTTATGATGTCATTGAGCCTGTGGTCTGCTTTGACAGGGCTTCTTTTGAGTACGACAATGAAAATGATGCCATAAAGTTTCTAAGCGGTGATATGATAAATGATAAATACATAGTAGAAAGATTAAAAGGTGCAGAATATGTTATTATGGCTGTTGTCACAATTAAAGGCGGCATTGAAAGTGCATCATCAAGGCTTTTTAACGATGGAAAGTATATGAATGGAATGATATACGATGCCATCGGGAATGCGGCATTAGATAAGCTTTGCGAGAAGTTTTACAGAGATGTGGCGGATTATGCGTCAAAAGAAGGGTATGCAGTGACGGAGATGATGTTTCCCGGCGATGACAAGTGGGATATAGCATCACAGAAGATCATATTCAAACACCTTGATGCATCTAAGATAGGCGTTACGTTGGATGAAAATAACGTGATGCGCCCTGTAAAATCTCTGTCCTTCATATTAGGAATAGGAAAAGATATTAAGTCGTCATCTTCACACAATGATTGCAGCAAGTGCGATTTTTCCCAGTGCATCTACCGCAATGAGAAAAATATAAATTATTTGTTAAAAGTCAAATACAGAGATGAATACAAGGAAATTTTAGCGCAAGATGGTGCAAACCTTTTTAAAACATTGATAGAAAATGGCGTGCCAGTGCCTAATTCATGTGGCGGCTATCGCACTTGTGGAAAGTGCAAAGTCATAATAGATGATAAGCTTCCTGTGACTTCTGAGGAGATGAAGAATTTAAGCGATACAGAGCTTGAAAAGGGCGTAAGGCTTTCATGCTTTGTAAATATTGATAGAGATCTTTCTATCACGATTTTAGATGAAGGAGAAATATCAGTCTTGACTGATAGCATGGGACTATTTGAAGTCGACAGTGTAAACCCGAGAGTTAAAAAAATCCGCATAAAGCTTGATATGCCTACACTGGATGACCAGAGAGATGATTTTAAAAGAATATGCGATGCATTAGGATTTGACGCAAAAATTCCACTAAGCGTATTAAAGGTGCTTCCAGGCGTATTAGAGAAAAATGGCTACAATGCCATTTGCGTATTGAGAAAGAATGAGATCATATCGGTTGAAGGTTCTGACTCTGTTGGCAGTTTATACGGCATATCTTTGGATATAGGCACTACTACAATTGCTGCATACTTGTACGACATTGCCACAGGGAAAATGATAGATGTTTTTTCAGGCGCGAATCCACAAAGGTCGTATGGTGCCGATGTCATATCGAGGATAAATTATACAATCGCTAAAGAAGATGGACTTTATAGATTGCACATGGCGATGATTGAAGAAATCAATATGATAGTAGATCACTTTTGCGAAAGACAAGGAATTTCAAATGAAAGTATATATGAAATAGTGATGGTTGGCAATACCGTCATGATGCACTTGGCTTTAGGAGTACCTGCTAAGAATATCGCTAATTCGCCTTATATACCTGCATTTACGTCATCGATTGAAGTTAGGTCAAGAGATTTAGGGATAGATATAAACAAAGAAGGGTACGTTGTGACGCTTCCTATGGTTTCTTCATACGTAGGAGCGGATACGGTGGCGGCTGTACTTTCAAGCCGCATCAGTGAAAGCGACGATATCATTTTGCTGATAGATATAGGCACAAATGGAGAGATAGTGCTGGGGAATAAAGACTTTCTCATATCGTGCTCCGCTGCTGCAGGTCCTGCTTTTGAAGGAGCTGGCATTACTTTCGGTTTAAGCGGTGTAGAAGGCGCAATAGATCATGTGGACCTTGAAAGAGATCCCATATTTACTACCATTGGAGGAAAAGCAGCAAAAGGTATATGCGGTTCAGGCATCGTCGATGTGGTGGCAGAGCTTTTTGAGCATGGGATAATGGATACCACCGGTAGGATAATGGAGAGTGAAGAAGTAGTGGATCCGGTGGGAAGGAAATTTTTAAACAGTTTAGTTAAATACGATGATACACCATCATTTTTAATTGATGAGGCAGGTGGCATATACCTTACACAAAAGGATATAAGGCAGGTACAATTGGCAAAAGGAGCCATACAGGCTGGAATCAATATTCTCATGAAAGAGATGGATATTGCTGAAAAAGATATAAAAAGAGTTTACTTGGCAGGAGGGTTTGGCAGTTACATAAGCATAGAAAGCGCTGCAGCAATCGGACTTATACCAAAGGGATTAAAAGAGAAAGCAGTTCAAATAGGGAACGCAGCAGGGTTAGGAGCGTCATTTGCACTTCTCTCTGATGATATGCTTGAGAAATCAAAAGTGATAAGAGACAAGGTTAAGTACATAGAGCTTTCAAATAAATCTTCTTTTCAAGAGGAATTTTTAAAATCATTGTACTTTTAAAATTCCTCTTATTTTTTTAGAAGTGTATTGACTATATGGTCAATAAAGACTATAATCGAATTGGATATTGACCAAATGGTCAAAAAGGAGGCGCTTTTATGAAAATCATTGAAGTTAATAACTTGACCAAGTATTACGGCAAATCAAGGGGTATAATCGATGTAAGCTTTGATGTGGAAGAAGGTGAGGTATTCGGCTTCATAGGCCCTAATGGTGCAGGGAAATCCACTACAATAAGGATACTCTTATCTCTTATTTATCCTACATCTGGCAGCGCCAGGATTTTCGGCAAAGACTGCATAAAGTACGGACCAGATATAAAGAAGGATATAGGATATCTGCCATCAGAAGTCTTCTACTACGACAACATGAAGGTGATAGACCTTTTAAAGTATTCTGCAAGTTTTTATAAAAAGGACTGCAGCAAGAGGATAAAAGAGCTTTCAGAACTTATGGATTTGGATTTGGACAAAAGGATCGACGACCTTTCATACGGCAACAGAAAGAAAGTAGGCATAGTACAGGGACTTTTGCACGAGCCTAAACTGCTTATATTAGATGAGCCGACAAGTGGACTTGACCCACTTATGCAGCAAAGGTTTTTCAATCTTTTAAAAGAAGAAAACAAGAAAGGTGTCACAATTCTGTTTTCGTCCCACATACTAAGCGAAGTCCAAAAATTGTGTGATAGGGTGGCTATCATAAAGGAAGGCAAAATAGTGAGCCTTGAGAAGATAAGCACATTGAGGGAAAATAGCTATAAGAAAATCTACATTGAGGCAAATGCTCCTTTAAAAAGTGAGTATTTTAATATGGATGGTGTAAGCGATCTTCAGGTAAAAGATAGGACGGTCAGCTTTTTATTTAAAGGTGATATAAACAATATAACGAAGAAGATAGCAGAGATAAGCATATCAGATATTGCCATTGAAGAGCCCAGTTTAGAAGAAATCTTCATGCATTACTACACTTAAGGGGGTGTCATTATGAACGTATTTTTGTACGAGTTGAAATCAAAAACAAAGTCTTTAGCCGTCTGGTCTATATCACTAATCTTTGTGGCAGTTTTTTTACTTTCCATGTATCCTACCTTTTACAAGAATGCGTCTTTGTTCAAAGATGTATTAGAAGGCTATCCTGTAGCTGTGAGAAAAGCTTTTGGCATCTCTATTGACGACATAATCAAGTTTTTAGGCTATTATTCTTATGTATTTTCTTATGTGGTGCTTTTAGGTGCTATACAAGCCATGAATTACGGTGTGTCTTCGATATCAAAGGAGATTAAGCTTAAAACGGCTGATTTTCTCATGACGAAACCTGTAAAGCGAGGATATATTTTAACGTCAAAGATTTTATCATCCATCGTCGTACTTTTGATTACAGATGCTGTTTACTTTTTATCTGCATTTATCATGGCAAAATCGGTAGCGAAAGAGCCTTTTAACATCAAACTCTTTTTCATGATTTCTGTTACACTTTTGTTTGTGGAGATGATATTTTTATCTATCGGGGTTTTGCTGTCATCGGTTGCGAGGAAGATTAAGTCTACAACATCTATTTCTTTAGGAGTTGTATTTGCATTTTATGTAATTGGCATGATTCAGGCTATTTTAAACGACGACAACATGAAATATTTGACGCCTTTTAAATATTTCGATTTAAACTACATCATGAAAAATTCTTCGTATGACATTCATTTTTCCGTCATATCTTTGCTTATAGTCGTTGTGTCGATTTTTTTAAGCTATGTCTTTTTTCAAAAAAGAGACATCTATGCAATGTAAGGGGGAATATGAGTGAATATTTACATTAAAGAGATGAAATCCAGCGTTAAGTCATTGATTATATGGTCTTTGGTGATGATTGCCTTTGTGGCGTCGTCGATGGGGAAATTTGCTGCCAGCTCATCCATATCTGGACAATCTCTTAACGACATGATTTCAAAGATGCCTGATGCCTTAAAATCCATGTTTGGCAGTGGAAATTTTGATTTATCGAAGGCTATAGGTTTTTACGGCGCCATGTTCATATACATCGTATTGATGGCTGCTTTGCACGCTTCGCTGATTGGTTCTAATATACTTTCTAAAGAGGAAGATGATAAAACTGCGGAATTTTTGATGTCAAAACCTGTGCCGAGAGCAAAGGTTATTACGTCAAAGCTTTTTGCCGCGTTTACAAATATAATCATTTTTAATGCTGTGACTTTCGTTTCATCTTTGTATTTTGTGGGATACTACAGCAAGGGTGAAAACATTAGTGGTGATGTGCTAAAATTGATGTTGGGCGTATTAGCATTGCAGCTTATATATGTTTCATTGGGATTGTACTTTTCAAGTTTTTTAAGAAATCCCAGGTTATCTTCGCCTATTACTATAGGTGTGATGCTGGCAACGTATATTTTATCTCTTGCCATAGATATAGACAATCACCTTTCCCGTTTAAAGTACCTTACGCCTTTTAAGTATTTTGACGCAAAAAATTTGATGAATGGGAAGAGATTTGAGATAATATATGTTGCAATATCCGCTTTAATTGTGATATTGTGTATTGGCGGGACTTATGTTTTCTATCAAAAGAGGGATTTGAAAATTTAGTTTTAGGAAGGGATCTTTTTGTACGATAGCTTTGAAAATCTAAGCGATGAAAAGAGGGACAGGATAATTGAAGCAAGTCTAAGAGAGTTTTCTGAAAAAGGCTATATGAGGGCTTCTACAAACGAAATTGTCAAAAATGCTGGAATATCAAAAGGCCTTCTTTTCCACTACTTTAAGAGCAAAAAGAATTTGTTTTTGTATCTTTTTGATCGGATTGTAGATGAGTTTGTCGCTGCTTTTTATGAATTCATAGATGATTCATCTTCGGATATATTTGACAGGCTTATGAGCTGGACAATGGTTAAATTCAGATTGTATTACAGAAAGCCTTTAGAGTACAGATTTTTAACAGTATCTATTTATGATTCGCCAGAAGAAATAAAAGATGACATATTGAAAAGATATGAGAGAATAAGCAGTGAAGTCATGAAGAAATTTATGGAAAATTTAGATTTGTCGCGATTTCGAAAAGACGTAGATATTAGTAGGTCTTTAAGCTTTATCATGACGTCCATTGAAGCGATTGGCAACAATTATATAAAGAAGTATAATCATGACATTGACAAACTTATTGCGGATAAAGATAAGATCATTGATGATTTAAAAAGTTGCATAAACATGCTTAAGTATGGTATATATGAGAAGTGATGGAATGAAATTGGGTGGTTAATACACCTGATTTTTTTGCCTTTAAATAGGTACTGGATTTTTTCTTCAAAAGTGATACTATTAAGACGTACGGAATTATGAGAAAAGGAAGTGCTTAATTATGAGTTTACATGATGACATAATGAATTTCATCAGCAATGCTGATGGAGATATAGGTGTTTCTGTAAAAAATCTGAAGACTGGAGAAATAATAAGCGTAAATGAAGATATGATGTTTCCATCTGCCAGCACGATAAAAATACTTATCATGGCACAGATATATAAGATGGCTAAAGAAGGGTACATAAGGCTAACTGACAACATCGTTTTATCTGACTTTATGAAGACGGACGGCAGCGGGATCTTGTACCAGTTAAACAGCAAGCACAAATTCACCATAGAAGAACTTATAACGCTGATGATAATTATAAGCGACAATACTGCCGCAAATGTTTTGATCGATATAGCAGATATGAAAAATATAAATAAGATGGCAGAAGATTTAGGCTTGGTTAATACTAAAATACAGAGAAAGATGATGGACTTTGAAGCAGCAAAATCCGGCAAGGACAACTACACATGTCCAAAGGATATGACGCGCCTTTTAGAGCAGATGTACTCTGGAAAAGTTGTAGATGAGGAGTACAGCATTAAGATGATAGAAGTCTTAAAGAAGCAACAGGATTTGGGAAGGCTTGATATGTACTTGCCGGATGACATAGTGATTGCTCATAAGCCTGGGGAACTTAAATCTTTAGAGCACGATGTAGGAATAGTGTTTTTAAAAGATTGCGACTACATAATAAGTGTGATGACAAACAACATGACTACGAATCTTGATGGAAAGATTGCCATAGGGAAAATATCAAAGATGGTCTACGACGAATACGTAAGATTATAAAGCAGCAAGTTTTGCTGCTTTATTTTGTCAAGATTCTAAGGGAGTTAAGCACCGCAAGTACAGTTACCCCAACGTCTGCAAATACTGCTTCCCACATTGTTGCAAAACCTAATGCTCCTAATGTGAGGACAGATAATTTAACGCCTAATGCCAAAATTATATTTTCTAAAACAATTTTATGAGTTTTCTTTGCTATTTTTATTGCGTCAACCAATTTATAAGGCTCGTCTGTCATCAGCACTACGTCTGATGCTTCTATAGCAGCATCAGTGCCGATTTTTCCCATTGCAATTCCTATATCTGCTCTTGTTAAAGCTGGAGCATCATTTATCCCATCTCCAACAAAAGCTACTTTGCCGTTATAGTTATTTCTGCATAGCTCATCGACTACATTGACTTTTTCATCAGGCAGAAGCTCCGAGTGAACACCATCAAGTCCTAACTCATTCGATATATATTGGCTTATTTCTTTTTTATCTCCGGTAAGCATGATAAGCCTTTCTGCACCTAAGCTCTTAAGTGTTTTTACAGTATCTTTGGAGTCTTTTTTTATTGTATCAGATATGACGATGTATCCTGCATATTTTCCGTCTACTGCTATATGGACAGCACTGTACGGTCTGACATCCTTACATGCTATATTATGACTTTTCATCAATTTTGAATTTCCTATAAGGATTTCTTTATCATCGATAATAGTTTTTATGCCATTGCCGGCAAGCTCAACATAATCTTTTATTTTTCCTGCGTCAATTTCTTTGCCGTAAGCATTTATGATAGATGATGCTATAGGATGATTTGAGTAGTATTCTCCGTATGCAGCATATTTAAGCAGTTCATCGCTTTTTAAAGGATTTTCTGCATTGATTTCTGTCACTTTGAAGGTACCTTCTGTCAATGTGCCGGTTTTGTCGAAAACTATTGTTTTAACATCGTTTAAAGCTTCTAAGTAATTGCTGCCTTTTATAAGGATGCCGCTTTTTGACGCAGCTCCGATGCCGCTGAAGAAACTTAACGGTACCGATATGACAAGGGCACATGGACATGATATGACTAAGAATACCAGCGCTCTGTAGATCCAATTTGAGAAGTTCTCATTTAAAAGTAGAGGAGGGATTGTAGCTATAAATAATGCAGATAGTGTTACGATTGGTGTATAGTATTTTGCAAATTTCGTTATAAAATTTTCGGCTTGTGCTTTTTTATTGCCGGCATTTTCTATCAAATCAAGAATCTTTGATACAGTTGATTCTTTAAAGTTTTTTTCAACTTTGATAGTGAGAAAGCCGTTTTTGTTTATAAAACCGCTTAATACATCAGAACCGATTGTAACTTCCATTGGTAAATATTCTCCTGTCAGAGATGATGTATCCACAAATGATTTACCATCTATTACTTTTCCATCCAGCGGTATTTTTTCACCTGGTTTTACTAAGATGATATCGCCTATATTTACTGTTTCTGGCGGTACCTTTTTTATATTATTTCCAATCTTTAAGTTTGCGTAGTCAGGCCTTATATTCATCAAATCTTTTATTGATTTTCTAGAATTGTCTACAGCGTAATCCTCAATAAGTGTGCCTATTTGATAGAAAAGCATGACGGATACGCCTTCTTCATATTTGCCGATTGCAAAGGCACCTATTGTGGATATGCTCATGAGAAAATTTTCATTAAACAATTGACCTTTCAAGAGTTTTTTGATGGACAGCGTAATTATTTCTCCACCTGAAATAATGTAACTTATGAAAAAGAAGGAGAACTTCACGTATTCTGGAAGTTTAAAAATAACAGGCAGAATGAATAAAATTGCTGCAAATAGTAATTGCTTTATTTTCCATTTAAAGTGGCTGTCTTTGTCTTTTGTGATTTTGCTTTCAGGATCAGAAATATGAATATTTGGTTCAATATCTTTTACAACTTTCTTTATAATTTTGTTTATATCATTTATCTTGTTTATATTTTCCAACTCAACAGTTAATTTTGTATTTATAAGATCTACTTTGGCATTGCATATTCCATCTATCTTTTTTACATCATCTTCTATTTTTGCTGCACATACAACACAGTCTAATCCTTCTAACAGAAATGTCTTCTTTGAGCCTTTCATGCTATTTGCCTCCAACCTTATCCCTTCTTTCATATAAATTTAAGCCAGATAACTGTCATTCTTCTATATGACTAAAACCTTGGTCAAATATCTTTGTGACGTGGTCATCTGCGAGAGAATAGTAAGCGACTTTGCCTTCTTTTCTGTGTTTTACCAGTTTGCTTTGCTTTAATATCCTTAGCTGATGAGATACTGCAGATTGATTCATGCCAAGTGTCGCCGCAATATCGCATACGCACATTTCGGACTTTAACAAAACACACAATATTTTGATTCTTGTGGTATCGCCAAATATTTTAAAAAGTTCGGCAAGGTCATATAATTTTTCTTCTTCAGGCATTAGCTTTTTTACTTTCTCGACAATGTCAGCGTGTATCACAGTTATTTCGCATATATCATCTTTATTGATTTGGTTATTCATAAAAACACCTCAATATATGAATATTTGTTCATACGTTTATTTTATAATTTTCAAAAATAGATGTCAACTCATTTTTTGATTTTCTCAATTATGGTTTAATAAAATGCTGTGGTATAATTGTTGTAGAAAAAAAGGTAGAGGGATAATACATGATGCGCAAGATAATCCATGTAGATATGGATGCTTTTTTTGCATCTGTTGAACAGCATGACAATCCAAAACTTAGAGGAAAGCCTGTCATAGTAGGTGGGCTATCTGGCAGAGGTGTCGTATCTACATGCTCTTATGAAGCGAGAAAATATGGCGTTCATTCGGCGATGCCTATGTATATGGCGAAGACTTTATGTCCACACGGCGTTTTTTTGCCGGTAAGATTTCAGCGGTACAGGGAAGTCTCCGAAAAGGTGTTTGACATACTTTATAGTGTGACAGACATTGTGGAGCCTTTATCCATCGATGAAGCATACCTGGATGTGACTGATATCGACAAAAATCCAGAAGATATTGCCAAGGAAATAAAAGAGAAAGTGTATATGACGACAGGGCTTACTGTGTCTGCAGGCGTTTCATACAATAAATTTCTTGCCAAGATTGCGTCGGATTGGAATAAACCTGATGGGCTCATGGTCATAACTGAAGACATGGTGCCTGACATATTGAGACCATTAAGCGTGTCGAAAGTTTACGGCATTGGGAAAAAATCTTCGGAAAGGCTTAAAAAAATAGGCGTAGAGAAAGTGGATGATTTGCTTAAATTAAGCCAGGATGAGCTTAGGAATATATTTGGAAAGTACGGAAAAGAGATATACGACAGGATAAGAGGCATTGATTCAAGGCCTGTTGAGACTTACAGGGAGACGAAATCAATAGGGAAAGAGACAACTCTTAAAAAAGACACCAGCGATGTAGATTTGCTTTTAAAGTATTTAAGAGGATTTGCCAACATAGTATCATCAGAGCTTAAAAGTGAAGGCCTCTATTGCAGGACTGTAACCGTAAAGATAAAGACTTCAAATTTTATTGTCCACACAAGAAGCCGTACATTAAATGAATACATAGATTTGCCTGATGATATTTATTCTGTTGCTGAGTCTATATTTAAAGAGGCTAAAATAATACAGCCTGTAAGACTTATAGGACTTTCTGTGTCAAATTTAAGTGCCATAAAGATAAAGCAGTTGTCACTTTTTGACTTGGATGTCAAGAGAAATTTAAAGATCGATAAGATAGTGTATGATGTGAATAAGAAGCTTGGAGGACATTTTGTAAAAAGAGGAAGCGATATGTAGGGGGGTCAAAATGGAGAAAACTGAACAGCGATTTAGCCTTCAAAAGGAAATATTGGAGCTGGCATGGCCTTCTATAACTGAACAAATGCTTATAATGATGGTTGGCATGGTATCAACCATATTTGTAGGTCACATAAGTACAGCAGCTATAGCGGCAGTAGGCATGATAAATACTTTGGTGTTTTTCTTTCAATCTATATTTGCAGGGCTGTCTACAGGGTGTACGGTAATCGTTGCAAGGCTGATAGGAGAAGATGACGATGAAAATGCAAAGCTTGCTGTAATGCAGGCGCTTGTAATGTGCATAATCATTTTTATTTTGTTTACCGTTTTCGGATACATCTTTGCTGTCCCGCTGATAAAATTGTTTTTTGGTTCTGTAGCAAAAGATGTATTTGAGCTGGGGCTTATGTACTACAAGATCATTCTTTTAGGCATGCCATTTGTGATAATAGATATTGTATTGGGTGGTGCGCTAAGAGGTGCAGGTGACACCAGGACGCCAATGTACATTACTGCTACCATAAATTTGATAAGCCTAATCTTAAATTCTCTTACAGTCTTTGGCGTAAATGTCGGTGGACATCAGCTTATACCTGCTTTTGGAGTAAAAGGTTCTGCCATGTCTGTTACTATAGCGAGGGTCATAGGCGGTTTTATACAACTTTATGTTCTTTACTTTGGAAAGAGAAGGATCAATTTAAGCATAAAAGACGGAGTGAAGCTTAATTTTCCCATGATGTTAAGAATCGTGAAGGTTGGCGTCCCTGCGTCTTTAGAGCAGCTTATAATGCAAGGCGGATTTTTGATAATGCAGGTTATAGTTTCTACAATGGGTACTGCGTCTATTGCAGTGTACCAAATAGGCATGAATGCCAATGGCCTTGCATTTATGCCTATATTCGGATTTCAACTGGCAGCCACTTCCTTGGTCGGAAGGAGCTTAGGGGCCAGAAAGATGATGTTGGCAGAGACGTACGGAAAACTGTCAAATAAAATAGCTGTGCGGATAATAACAGTCATAGGCATTGCCATGTTTATATTTGCACGTCAGCTTGCTGCGCTTTATTCAACAGATCCTGAAGTCATAAGGATGGGTGCTGTAGTAATAAGGATATTTGCTGCGATTGAACCGATGCTGGCTATAATGAATGTGCTATCTGGTGTTTTAAGGGCAGCAGGGGATCTGGTGTATATAGTCGTGACGGCATTTATAGGGCTTTGGCTTTTCAGGATTGCTATAGGATACGCTTTAGGCAAGTGGATGGGCATGGGCATATATGGCATATGGATAGGAATATGCTTTGACTTCGTCGTTCGTTCTTTCATGTACACTTATAGATTTAAGCAGGGAAAGTGGAAATATCTTATGGTGTAAATAATGGTGTTGCAAATTTGATAAAATAAATTTATTATAAAAGTATAATTAAGCTGGGAGTTGATTTTGTGGATATATTTATTGAAAAACTTGTAAAGAAACAGAGGACATCTAAAGATACGCTTAAAGCTTTGGGACTTATTTTAGCTTCATTGGTAATTGTTTTTTTTATAATACCACTTATACCTTTTGTGAAAGGTTTCCTCATCTTTTTTATCGTTGCCATACCTTTTTTTGCTTACTACGTGATTAAATCGCAAAACATTGAATACGAGTACGCATATACCAACGGTGAGCTGGATGTAGACAGGATAGTGGCTGAAAGCAGGAGGAAAAGACTTTTAAGTGTTGACTGCAAAGACTTTGAAATCGTAGCAAAGGTGTCAAGCGACAAGTATTCAGATGAGTACAGAAAGATACCAAACAAGGTAGAAGCGGTAAGCTCAATGGCATCGCCCGATGTGTACTTTGCTGTCTTTGAAAATGGCGGCAAAAGGACGATTCTCTACTTTGAACCTAATGATAAGATGATAGAAGCCATGTGGAAGTACATACCAAGAAAGTTCTTTAAATAAAACGGAGGAATGTAAATGCCTATAAATATAGTATTGGTTGAACCGGAGATACCACAAAATACGGGTAATATAGCCAGGACTTGTGTCCTTACAGGCTCTAAGCTTCATTTAGTAAAGCCACTTGGATTTTCTTTAAATGAGAAGTATTTAAAAAGATCTGGACTTGATTATTGGCCATACCTTGACTTAAAGGTGTACGAAAATTTAGAGGAGTTTTTAGAGTCTACAAAAGGATGTAAATATTATTTAGCTACGACGAAAGGCAAACACTTTTATCACGAAGTAGTGTATGAAGACGAGTCATACATCCTTTTCGGGAAAGAATCAGCAGGACTTCCTCAGTGGCTGAGGGAGAAGTACGAAGATGACTGCATAAGGATACCTATGAACGAGGTAAAAGCAGAAAGGTCTTTAAATTTGTCAAATTCTGTGGCAATTGTGGTTTACGAGGCATTAAAACAATTAGGTTTTCCAAATATGTATTGATAAAGAGTGCAGCTAAAATCAGTGTTTCTTTATTAAGCAGCTTAGTTGTACGGATCAAGATATTATTAATGCAGGTGGACTAATTTTTGAACAGTTCGCCTGCATACTTTATTTAATTTCTTTTATACACCTTTTAATCTTGCTTAAGAAAGTTTACAAATATTTTTGGCTGCATTATATGTTGCTGGTTACAGCACTTATATTGATTTTAGTTGCATCAATTATAGGAAGGCATTAAAAGATGTTCGAGCACAGGAACTTAAGATTGTCTGTAAAAGTTTGTTGTTAATTATTGCCTGTTGCGGTATACTTACAGTAAGAGATACCAATTGCAAGGTGGTGTTATGATGGCTGATAATAAATTGATATACGCAATTGAAGAGAGAATAGGACAGCCTGATTTGTTTACCGGAAGAAAGGAAGAGCTGTCTTATTTTGAAAGATGGGCAGACGAGATATCTATGAAATTATCAAGATCAACAGCACTGCTGTCAAGAGGGAAAAAAGGAAAAACAGCACTTGTGGAAAGGCTTTACAATATCATATACACAAAAAATGGACCTTTAGTGCCATTTTATTTTGAAGTAAAGGAAGGCAGCAAATGGATCGTTGACTTTGCTTTAAGCTTTTATACGTCTTTCATATCTCAATATCTTGGTTTTAAACTAAGGGATGTAAGCTTATGCCGTACAATAAAAAGCCTTGATGAGTTAAATGAAATTGCATTGAAAAACGGATATAAAGCCATTTCAGATAACATAAAGCTATTTAAAGATGCGTTAAAAGATAAAGATATGGTTGATACGATTTGGAATAATGCTCAATCGGCACCGCATAGAATTGCAAGCGTGACAGGTGATTACATAGTACAGATAATCGATGAATTTCAATTTATGAATAGTGAAATATACTGGGATACTGGAAAAACAAGAGTAGCTAATGATCTTGCAGGAACATATTTGTCGTTGGCAGAATCAAAAGTTGCGCCAATGCTTGTAACGGGAAGCTGGGTAAGCTGGCTTAAGAACATAATAAGAGGTCAATTGCCAGGAAGATTTATAGAGACAGAGCTTAATAATTTAAAAGAAGAAGAAGGACTTGAAGCAATATACAATTACAGCATAATAACAGGCGTTCCCGTGTCAGATGATGTGGCATTGTATCTAAACAAATTAGTAAACTCAGATCCATTTTATATAAGTGCAATAATACGAAGCATATACAAAGACAAAGATTTAACTACTATTGACGGGCTTATGAAAACACTGGATTTTGAATTAAGGCGTGGCAGCATATACGGAACATGGATGGAATACATAACTCGAACATTAAGCACGGTGAATGATAAAAATGCAAAGAAAATAGTTTTGTTTTTGTCAAAAAATAGAGAGAAAGAGTGGACGCGGCAAGAGATAATAGCTAAGTGCAATTTGCCGTATGATGACAGAGAAGCTGAGAACAAACTTCAAATGCTAATAAAGGGAGATCTCATAAGTGAAGGGAGTACAAGCATAAGGTATAAAGGCATGACAGATGACATATTTTATAAAGTGTTTAGATACAAATACGAGGAAGAAATAGAGAATTTTCCGTTAGAGAAAATATTAGATGAAGAACGTGAAAAAGAGCTTATGCAGATAGAGGCTTTGCAAAAAGAAATAAAAAGTTTAAAAGGCAGAGAAAAGTATTATAAAGGACATATATTAGAATATGTATTGATGAAGTACCTTAAGTTTGAACAATATAAAAAAGAAAATGCAGCGTTGAAAGACAAAATATACAATCCGATACAAGGAGCTGAATTTACAAGATATCAAGAGGTAAAACCATACAAGGTTATGTTAGAAGGTGGAAGAGAACACGAAATAGATATCTGGGCAAAAAGCTATGAAGAAGGTAAAGATCTTTTCATAGAAGTAAAAAGTTGGGAGAAGCCTATTAGCAAAAATGATGCTGAGAAATTTGTAAAAACAGTAAGAGATATGAAGACTTTAGGCATAAAAGGTTACTTTATATACTATTCGATTAATGGTTTTGAAGATGATGCAAAAAAATATCTTGATGACAATGGAATAATGTATGCCGACAAAAAAAGCTGGGCTATCGTATGATAATCCAGCTTTAATTTTAATCTTTCAATGCCAAAAGAATTTTATTCACTTCTTTTGCAACCTTATCAAATTCTTCAGGCGTTAATGACTGCGCACCATCTGAAAGGGCCATGTCGGGATGTGGGTGTACTTCTATGATGAGTCCATCTGCCCCAACTGCTACAGCAGCCCTTGATAATGGCGCTATAAGGTCACGCCTGCCTGTGCCGTGACTTGGATCGACAATCACAGGTAGATGCGAAAGGTTTTTAACGGCAGCGACGGCATTTAAGTCCAGAGTGTTCCTTGTGTACGTCTCAAATGTGCGTATGCCCCTTTCACAAAATATGAATATTTTCGGCAACTTCTGTTGCCTGATATATCTGAATTTCAGGAGACATCTTTTAAATTTATCCCCCAAAATTTCATTCTGAAATCCTTTTTCGATTTCCAATTCATTTACATCTTTATTTACATTGTAAGATTTTTTCTTTATATTTCCCTTTATTTAACATATATGGTTGCATTCTATCTTGACTTTTTTAAATCGCCCCAATAATCGAAATGGATGGTGTTTTTACCATACTACTTGTTATTGAGGTGATTTTATGTTGGGCGCATGGCGTTCGCATTCTGATTATCAGTCTTTCCTTGTCGAAAATATTCAACCCATTTATGCTTCAGATAAAAATCGTGTCCTTCAATTTTCTGAAGCTTTATCTAAACTCTATAATTTAGATCTTGATGTTCTTAAACCTGTACTGGAACCTTATTACTCTAATACTGGTTCTCCAGCCAAAAATCAGCCTGAAGTTTTTCGGTCTTTTGTACTTATGTCTCTTCTTAAATGTCACAGTATTACTAAATGGGTTTACACGCTTCATCATGATAATCTTTTGTGTTGCATGATTGGCGTGTCTCCTGATAATATTCCTGGTGTTGGTACTCATTATGACTTGATTAACAGGTTATGGCTTGAGGATCCTGATATTGAAAAAGACCGACAGGATTCTCTCCATCCTTTTAAACGCAAACCACGTAAAAAACTTGCTAAAAATCAGAAGCTCCCACCACGCCACCCTGGTATTATACAGAAATTTGTTGATTTGGCTTTACAGGGTAAAATTTTTGAGTCAAGACCTGAGAAGCTTCTTCAACAAATTTTTGCCGATGTTGCTGTTAGGCCTTCCGCCAATGATGGCATCCTCGGTGATATTGAAAAACTTACTATCTCCGGTGACGGTACTTGTATTAAAACCGGCGGAAGTCCTTTCGGTATTAGAACTTGTGATTGTGCTAATAAGGGTATATTTAATTGTGACTGCCATCGCAAGTTCTCTGACCCCGATGCTCGCTATGGTTGGGATAGTTATCATGAGACATGGTTTTATGGTTATTCTGGTTATTTTTTAGTGACATACAACGAAGAGCTTAAATCTGATATTCCGATTTATCTTCGCTTGGTTGAGGCTCCTCGTTATGATGGTGTTACTGCTATTATTGCTTTGTCTGAAGCAAGGGCTTTGTATCCTGATTTCGTTTTTGATAAATTTATTGGTGATTGTGCTCATGATAATTACCCTACTTATCATCTTCTTAATAAGTGGAATATTAAACCTGTAATTCCGCTTAATAAGAAGAATAAAAACAACAGCAAGTACCAAGGTACTATTAAAATCAATGAAAATGGTATTCCTGTCTGTATGGCAGGATTATCTATGGTTTACAATGGTTTTATGAAAGACCGTAACAGAATTAAATGGCGCTGTCCTTTTGCGACTGGTAAAGTTGATTCATGTAATTGTAAAGATAAGTGCTCCTCTTCTGATTATGGTAGAACCGTTTATACGAAGCCTTCATCTGATCCTCGCTTGTTTACCGTCATTCCACGTGGTTCTGATGAATGGAAATGCGAGATGAAAAAGCGAACTTCTTCTGAGCGTGTTAACAAAAGGCTTCTTAATGACTATGAGTTGGAGCTATCTAAAACCAGAGGCAAAAAGCGTTGGTCTTTCTGGATTATGATACATTCTATTAATATCCATCTTGATGCTAGATTGAAAAAATCTAAGTTTGATTTTATTTCTATGCTTGATGGATTATTAGGTAGAGCAGCATAAATATTGAGATTCCATATACTGTTAATTTTTAAACCTATTTTATTAGGCTTTATTTCTTATACTCTTTTTTTAAATTGATTTTCATTATTTTACATTTTCTTTCCTCTTTTCAGTATTTTATCGCAAAGGCTTTGTTATTTTCTGTATCTAATTTCTAATTTATGCCATAGTATGACGCTGGAAATTAGTTTCCGAAATCACTCAAAATATGACATTTGGATTTCCCTCTTTCATGATGTATTCCGCTGCATTAAGCCATTCTTCTATGGTTGATGATAAGCCCCGCTTCAGTAAAACTGGCATATTTGACTTGCCTATTTCCTTTAAAAGCTCAAAATTTTGCATGTTTCTTGAGCCTACTTGGAGTATATCTGCATATTGTGATACTTTTTCGATGTGGGAGCTGCTGACTATCTCGGTTATAGTGACCATACCTGTTTCCTGACCAACAGCGTTTAATATCTTAAGCCCTTCTTCTTCTAATCCCTGGAAAGAATATGGTGATGACCTTGGCTTATATGCGCCGCCTCTTAAAACTTTTGCACCGGATTTCTTGACTGCCCTGGCAGCTTCAAGCATTTGCTCATAGCTTTCTACAGCACAGGGACCTGCCATCATGACGAAACTGCCTCCGCCGATGTCTACATCTTTGACTCTTACCACAGTGCTGTCAGGCTTTGCAGACCTTGACACAAGCTTATACGGTGAGGAAATCCTGACGACGTCGTATACGCCTTCCATTGAGGATATAGGCTTATCTTCGAGGATTTCCACATTTCCGATGACGCCGATTATAGACCTTTCAGCACCATTTACTACGTGCGTCGATAGATTGAATTTATTTACGTATTCGCAGACATTTTTTATATTTTCTTCTGTGGCATTTTCTTTCATTATAATGACCATCAAATCAACCCCTTTTAACATATTATCTTATAAAAAAAATCTCTCATCCCAAAGGACGGAGATTTTCCGCGGTACCACCTTTATTAACCATGAAAGGTTCACTCTAAGAGTACAATCATACTCCCTTCTTTTTAACGGTAGAAGACTCCGGCATCACCTACTTTAGTTTCAGATCGCAACTTAAGAGGGAACTTCAATATGCTTAAGATGTCCGGCTTCCACCATCCCGGACTCTCTTTAATCCTCTACATACCTACTTTCCTCTTTCATCGTCTTTCACTCAAATTATTGTAATAATAATACAACAAAAAGACCCTTGTGTCAATAAAATTTTTTACTTTAAATTACTAAAATGTTTTTACACATCTTTTATATTATGCTAAAATATCTATAAAAAGATATAAAAAGGAGCGGTATACATGAGAATTGTAAGAATAGATGATGAAGGAAAGAAGTATGGAGTAGTAGATGGTGAAAATATTTTTACAATAGATGGGAGCTTGATTAAAAATTTAAAGATTGATGACGTGAAGCTTTTGCCGCCATGCGATATGACAAAGGCTGTATGCGTTGGATTGAATTACGGAGATCACATTGAGGAGATGGGGGACAGGCGCCCTGATGAGCCTACTTTGTTTATAAAGCCTGCAACTGCAGCGATAGGACCTGATGATTACATAGTGATTCCAAAAATGTCAGAGAGAGTTGACTACGAAGGAGAACTGGCTGTCGTGATAAAAAAGACGGCAAAAGATGTTTCAGAAGATGAGGCATTAGACTATGTACTTGGCTATACAATCGCAAATGATGTCACTGCCAGAGATCTGCAGTCAAAAGACGGGCAGTGGACAAGAGCAAAGTCATTTGATACGTTTTTGCCGATAGGGCCCTGGATTGAGACGGACGTAGATCCATCAAACTTAGAGATAAAAACATACGTAAATGGCGTATTGAAGCAGCACAGCAACACGAAACACCTTATATTCAATGTGCCTAAGCTTGTATCATTCATATCCCATGTGATGACATTAAATCCTGGCGATGTAATACTTACAGGCACTCCATCTGGAGTGGGACCAATAAAGTCAGGGGATGTGGTTACAATCGAGATTGAAGGAATAGGCAAGCTTACAAATAAAGTCAAGTAAAGGGGATACACATGAAACTTTGTTTTTGCGGCGGAGCAAGTGAAGTAGGCGCATCGTGCTACTTAGCGAATATAGATGGAAAAAATATTTTACTGGATTGCGGCATAAGGATGTCGTCTAATAAGGATAACCTTCCTGATTTTCAGCTTATTCAGGAAAATGGCGGCGTCGATGTGATATTGATAAGCCATGCTCACATGGATCACATTGGCGCACTGCCTATAATATCGAGGATTTACCCGGATGCCAAGATATACATGACACATGCTGCAAAAGATTTGACAAGGGTACTTTTGTACGACAGCTTAAAGATAATGGAAAGAGAAGCGGAGATACCCGCTTATGCTGAGATACATGTAAAGGAAATGCTAAACAGGATTATATGCCATACGCCTGGGCATACATTTTCACCTTTTTTAGACGCTGATTTAAAGGTTACTTTCTACAGCGCCGGTCATATAGCAGGTGCAGCGTCAATATACATAGTCGGAAATGGGGGAAGCTTTTTTTACTCAGGTGATTTCTCGAGATTTAGGCAGAATACGATAGAAGGTGCCTCAATACCTAAATTAAGGCCAGATGTAGCCTTTTTTGAATCAACGTATGGCGATAAGCTTCATGCAAATAGAGAATTAGAAGAATCAAGGCTTGTTGAGAAGATAGGATCTGTAGTAAAAAATGGCGGAAAGGTGCTGATACCTGCTTTTGCACTTGGGAGAGCGCAGGAAATAATCCTCATACTAAAAAAAGCTATAAATAAAGGCATGATAAATACAAAGGTTTACGTAGATGGCATGGTAAAAGATATATGCAGGATATACAAGTTAAATCCAAACTACCTAAGGGAAAATTTGGCTAAGAAGATTTTTAAAGGCGGAGAAATATTCTTTGATGGCAACGTGATGCCAGTTGACATGCCTGAAATGAGGGAAGAAATCATAAAAGAGCCATGCGTGATAGTATCAAGCTCAGGAATGCTTACAGGCGGTCCCAGCCAGTGGTATGCTGAAAAGCTGGCAGGAGACGAAAAAAATCTGATAGCCATAACAGGGTATCAAGACGAGGAGTCTCCAGGGAGAAGGCTTTTGGAGCTTACAGATGAAAAAGACGATGATAAAAAGCTTAAATTGGGGGATAAAGAAATACCGGTAAAATGTGCAGTTGACAAGTTTGGACTTTCGGCACATGCCGATATGAGCGAGATACTGTCGCTTGTAAATTTCCTTTATCCTAAAAAAGTGTTTTTAATCCATGGCGATCCAGATGTGATAGATTTTTTAGGAAGAGAAGTGCAGAGGGACATTAGGACAGATGTGTATGTACCACAAAATGGCGATGTGCACGATATCGATATACAAAATCCGCGAAAACAGCTTAAAAGAGAGCCGTTTCCTTCAATGAAAATGGAAGATGCTTTAAATGAAGGCAATGTAGAGAAGCTTTGGAGATTTGTGCTGGATAAAATTGGCGTAGACATAGGATTGTCTGTAGAAGATATAGGGGAAATATGGGGTTGCGTGGAAGATACTGATGCTTTAAAAGATTTGCTAAATAACTCAGTATACTTTCAGCCTGATAAAAAGAGGATGTTTTTATATCGCCCTGTATCAGAAGAAGAACTGAAGTCAGAAGAAGATAAAGGCCCTATGGAAGTGAACAAGATGCTTTCATTAGTTGATGAATACTTCAGCAGAGAGTCAGGACTATACAAAAAGGGTGCCAGATTTGATGAGAAGATAGCTATTTTGTACTTTGATTTTCCAGATGTAGCTAAAAATAAGTATTCAGACTTATTTAAAGAATTTGAAAAAATGACAGGGTGGAAAGTCGAATTAAACGAAAATGTAAATACCTCAGCTATAAATGATGCGATATATAAGCTTATGCCAAATGTCTCTGTTAACAAAGTTTCTTACAAAGCCGCCGACAAATTAGTATCTGTAAAGATCGACGGAGAAATTGAAAATATTGAGGAAGTAAAAGATAAATTTTACAATGAGACGGGACTTAAGCTTAACATTAATGGGCAAGACGCGCCAGTTGATACAATTCACCTCGTCGATACAGGCGATGATAAACTGGAGCAGAATGAAGCACTTAAGATCATAGATGAAACATTTAAGGATTTGCCACATAAGCCCTATAAAAAAAGCATAAAGACATTAAACGGCATCAAGTACATTGAGCTATCTTTCATATCTAAAGTAGTCGGCGAAAGGTACAAAGAAAAAATAGACGAGCTTATAAAGAAGACTGGCTGGCCGATCTTGGTAGGAAATGGATGCAATCAGATAGAAGTCATAAATATTGCAAAGAGAGTATTCGGAGAAATGGGAGTTAACCTTAAGAAAAACCCAAGCGTTTATTTAGACGACCTGACAGTTGGCATATCGATAGATGGCGATGTCACAGATGAAATCATCAAAAAAATAAATGACACATTGTACGACATGACAGGATTAAGGCTTAGGTAAATATAAATTGTAAAGGAAGGTTTGCGATGGGATATAAGGATGTTTCATTGAAATACGGGAAAGGTACGGTAAATGTAAAAGTAGATGAAAATATGTCTACAGTGCTTTATCCTGAGGATTTGCCAGGCGTTGAAGACCCCATGGCAGAAGTATTAAGATCGCTTGAAAAACCAATTGATAAAGCGCCTTTATCTGATTTGGTTAAGGGCAAAAAAGATGTCGTCATACTTGCCAGTGATATAACAAGGCCATCACCATCACAAATTTTGATACCGCCTATAATTGATGAATTAAACAAGGCAGGCATAAGCGATGATAGCATAAAAATCGTTTTTGGGCTTGGATACCATAGAAAGCATACAGATGATGAAAAGAAGACGCTTGTTGGTGAAGAAGTATTTAAAAGGATAAAGTGTATCGACCATGATATAGATGATTGCGTGTACGTTGGCACTACAAAAAGAGGTACGCCTGTAGAAGTCTTTCGTGAAGTATACAATGCAGATTTCATCATAGCTACAGGTAACTTAGAGCTTCACTATAAAGCAGGATACAGCGGAGGACATAAAGCGCTGCTTCCAGGTGTTTGCAGCAAAAATACAATAGAAAAAAACCACGTCCTTATGTTTTCAGAAGGAGCGATGCCAGGCAAAATCGATGGAAACCCTATGAGAGAAGACATCGAAGAAGGAGGAAAGCTGGCAGGTGTTGATTTTATAGTAAATGCAGTTTTAAACAGTCATAAAGAGATAGTAAAAGTAGTATCTGGAGATCCCATAAAAGCCCACAGAGAAGGCGCTAAATACATCGATAAGATGTACAAAAGAGTTATACCCGAAAAAGCTGATATTGTCGTTGCTTCATGTGGAGGATACCCAAAAGACATTAACCTTTATCAAGCTCAAAAAGGGCTTGACAATGCCCAATATTCTGTAAAAGATGGCGGCACTATAATATTGGTTGCGGAATGCAAAGAAGGGCTTGGAGAGAAGCTTTTTTCAGATTGGATGGTAAACTCGTCATCTATAGATGAACCATTGAAATGGATAAAAGAAGAATTCAGGCTTGGAGCACACAAAGCCGCTGTAATCTGCGAAGTATTGAAAAGGGCGGATATATACCTTGTGTCGTCTTTTGATCGCAGTTTTACTGAAAAGATATTCTTTAAATACGCTAAAACCGTTCAAGATGCACTTGATGAAGCCATTAAAAAATACCGCGATCCTAAGGTACTTGTTCTTCCATACGCAAATTCAACCTTGCCGTATGTGGAGGAGTAGTGTATGGCAAATTCTCAAATAACGAAAAAAGTAATGGCTGATGCCCTTAAAGAATTGATGAAGACAAAGCCGTTAAATAAAATCTCCGTACAGGATATAGTAGATAGATGTGGTCTCAATAGGCAGACTTTTTATTATCATTTTCACGATATTTTTGAACTGCTTGAGTGGATTTATAAAAAAGAAGCTATTGAAAAAATCTCTCAATATAAAAATTATGAACATTGGACAGAGGGATTTTATCAAGTATTTAAATACATTGAGGATAACAAATTATTCTGCATGAATACATTAAACTCATTGGGGAGAGAACACTTGGAGAATTATCTTTACTCTGTAACATATGATCTTGTTATTGGGGTTGTTTATGAAATATCCAAAAATATGAAAGTGAAGGAGAAACACAGGGAATTTATTGCGAATTTTTATACCTTGGCATTTATAGGATTGATCATACAATGGATGAAAAAGGGGATGAAGGAAGAACCGGAGAAACTAATTAAAGATTTAAGTGAACTTATTGAAGGCAATTTTATGAAAGCTCTGCAAAAATATGAGCTGTGTGATTAAAAAATATACAAATTCTATCAAATGTCAAAATTTTATACAGTTTAAGCTCTTTGATTATTTCAAAATCGGCGTTATAAAGCTATATTATTTTTAGAAATATTTGATAATCAAGGAGCTGATTTTTTATGAGAGATTATAAAAACACTCATGCTTATTTTGTAGGAGGAGGAATAGCTTCGCTTGCAGGAGCGTGCTATTTGATTAGGGATTGCAGCTTTCCAGGTGATCATATTCATATTTTCGAAGAATTGAATGTCTTAGGTGGAAGCAATGATGGTGCGGGTAATCCTGAAACTGGATATGTAATAAGAGGCGGCAGGATGCTGAACGATGAGACTTATGAAAATAGTTGGGAGCTTTTATTGTCAATACCATCCATCGACAATCCGGAAAAATCTGTTAGAGAAGAGATAATTGAATTTGATTCTCAACATCCAACCCATTCCAATGCAAGACTTGTTGATAATAACGGTGAAGTTGTAGATGTATCATCTATGGGTTTTGACAATGAGGATAGGATTGCTTTGGCAAAGCTCATTGTAACACCTGAAGAAAAGCTTAATATGTTGAAAATTAGTGATTGGTTTAAACCACACTTTTTTGAGACCAATTTTTGGTACATGTGGGCAACGACTTTTGCATTTCAACCGTGGCATAGCTTAGCAGAATTAAGAAGATATATGATAAGGTTTATGCATGAATTTCCAAGAATTCATACATTGGAAGGTGTGACAAGAACACCTTATAATCAATACGATTCTTTAATTTTACCAATAAAGAAGTTCTTGGAAAATCACAATGTTGATTTCAAACTGAAATGCGTCGTAACAGATCTAGACTTTAAGGATTCAGATGAAATCACAGTTACAAAGATATACTACAAAGAAGAAGGCATAGAAAAGACAATTGAGTTAAATGAAAGCGATGTTGTATTTGTCACGAATGGTTCTATGACAGAGGGCTACAGCTTGGGAGCCATGACAAAGCCACCTGTTTTAAACGATAAAGGTGCATCGTGGAAATTGTGGGATAAGATTTCAAAGAAAAAACAAGGTTTAGGAAATCCTACTGTATTTGACGATAATATACAAGGATCAAAGTGGGAATCATTTACTGTAACTTGTAATAATTCAAAGTTTTTTGATTTGATGGAGAAATTTTCGCGCAATAAAGCTGGGACAGGTGCTCTTGTTACGTTTAAGGATTCTAATTGGTTTATGTCAATTGTTTTGGCACATCAACCACACTTTAGAAATCAACCTGATGATGTAAAAGTATTTTGGGGGTATGGATTGTATCCAGATAATCCGGGCAATTATGTTAAAAAGAAAATGTCAGAATGTACAGGAGAAGAAATATTAATTGAACTTTTGCATCATTTAAAATTTGAAAAAGAGATGGACGATATAATAGGATCAGCAAATTGCATTCCATGCATGATGCCATTTATTACAGCACAATTTATGCCAAGGTCAATAGGAGATAGACCTCAAGTTGTACCGGAAGGCTCAACTAACTTAGCATTTATTGGGCAATTTTGTGAAATACCTGATGACGTAGTATTCACCGAAGAATATTCAGTTAGGTCTGCAAGAATTGCTGTATATAAACTTTTTGGAATAACTAGACCAGTGGAACCGATAAATCAATATCAGTATGATGTAAGAACGTTGTTTAAGTCATTTGTGACGATGTTCAAATGAATATATGATTAAAAATCTCTCCATCTGAAAAGAGGGGAGATTTTTTAATGCTGTTATTTAATATTAACGCTAAATTATATAAAAAACTCGAAAGAAAATTATCATCTTTTAGTGAGGAGATGAATTTCTATTGTATGAGATAGAACAATATGGCATAATAGTCTTGAAAGATTTTATCAAGAGAAATTAATGTCTTTTTATACAAGCGATTTTTCTATTAATGTCATGTGTATCATGATGAATGGTGGTGATGACTATGAATATTAACGATGAACAAGTCGATGTAATAAAGAATTTTCTTATAAATAAAGTAGAGCGTATGTAATATATCTGTTTGGTTCGGCTGTAAATGGTATATTTAGAAGCGACAGTGATATTGATATTGCGTATTTAAGTGATAAAGATATTAGCGGTTATGATTTATTTATGATTTCGCAGGAATTAGCGGATTTACTAAAACGGGATGTGGATTTAATAGATTTGCGAAAAGCATCAACTGTATTCAAAGCTCAGGTGGTAGGAACGAAAAAAATAATTTATTGCAGCGATGATTTAAGGCGAATGAATTTCGAAATGTATGCATTGAAAGATTATGCGAAATTAAATGAGGAAAGAGCTGAAATAATTGATAAAATATTAAAAAGGGGACGGATTTACAGTGAGTGATGTGATTATTAATAAAACTGAAATTATGCATTCCTCAAAATAGTAGAGATGTATTTGAAAAGGTGGCCTTTAAAGCCGCCTTATTTTTATGCAAAAAAATCGGTGTTTTTATCATGCTTTTATTTATTTCATATTGTGTTATTTGATACTATGTTGTTTATTGTTGGTTTTTAGTATATAATTTAATTAAAATTTAAAAAAGTGGAGGAAAGTATATGCTTGCGATAGAACGAAGGAAGAGGATAATGAGGCTTATACAGGAAAATCAAAGCGTCTTGGTGCCTGAGTTAAGTAAATTGTTTAATGTGACAGAGGAAACTATAAGGAGAGATTTAGAGAAACTTGAAGCAGAAGGGCTTTTAAAGAGGACTTATGGTGGTGCTGTTATAAATGAAAATTCAAGTGCTGATATCCCCTTAAATATAAGGGAAATAACGAATATAGAAAGCAAACAGGCCATAAGTATGAAGGTTGCCGAATACATTGAAGATGGTGATACACTTTTGCTTGATTCAAGCTCTACAGTTCTTCAAGTAGCAAAGCAATTAAAATTCAAAAAGAAGCTTACAGTCATAACAAATTCGGAAAAGATAATATTAGAATTAGCAAATGCGAAAGATTGCAAAGTCATTTCTACAGGAGGAGTATTGAAGCAAAATTCTATGTCGCTAATTGGAAATTTCGCGGAAGATATGATAAAAAATTTCTGTGTAGATAAAGCCATAATATCATCAAAAGGTTTTGACATGACAAATGGCATTACAGAGTCAAACGAAATGGAAGCTGAAATAAAAAAAGCCATGGCCAACTCGGCAGAAAAAGTGTTTTTACTTCTTGATCACAACAAATTTGACAAGTCATCGTTCGTCAAGATGTTTGACTTAGATAAAATCGATTATCTATTTACCGATAGAAAGCTGTCTTTAGAATGGGAAGAATTCTTGAAAAAACACAATATTGATTTAATCTATTGTTAGCTAAATCCCACGTTTTGTGGGATGTTTTTTTATTTTAAAGAAATATTATTTTTAATTTTGTTAATTATGCATAATGCTATTGACATTTTATTAAATATTGATATAATAAAGATAAACAAAATAAAACAGACATAAATCAAAATAAATTCAATAAAAATTAACTTTATTTAAAGGAGGGCAAAAAGTGTATTCTGAATATGAGGTAAAAAAACAGATCTGCGAAATAGGAAAGAGAATCTACATGAATGGGTTTGTGGCAGCGAATGACGGCAATATCACCGTTAGGATTGGTGAAAATGAAATAATAACGACGCCTACCGGTGTCAGCAAAGGTTTCATGACTCCAGACATGCTATTAAATATTAATTTAAACGGTGAAGTATTAAAATCTTCAGGCGACTACAAACCGTCCACAGAAATAAAGATGCATCTTAGAGTCTATAGAGAAAGGCCAGATGTCAAATCAGTCATACATGCACATCCACCATTTGGCACAGGTTTTGCTATTGTAGGGATCCCGCTTACAAAGCCAATAATGCCAGAAGCAGTTATATCTTTAGGCTGTGTGCCGATAGCCGAATACGGGACGCCTTCTACAGAAGAGCTGCCAGATGCCGTCTCTAAATATTTGCAAAATTACGATGCGCTTTTATTAGAAAATCATGGTGCGTTGACATACGGTCCTGATTTAATTAGCGCATACTACAAGATGGAATCACTTGAATTTTACGCAAAATTGACATTTATTTCTACACTTCTCGGAGGTCCAAAAGAATTATCAGATAGCCAAGTAGAAAAGCTTTATGAAATTAGGAGAAAATTCGGTTTAAAAGGAAGACATCCAGGCGATTTGTGCAGTACATTAGGATGCAGCACAAATTCTGCAAAATCGAATGATGATGACATTTCTGAACTTGTGAATGTTATCACTAAGAAAGTATTAGAACAATTGAAATACAATTAAAAACATATTTCGAATAAAAAGAGGAATTCTCTATGAAACATTCTAAGCGATTTGAGGTTCTCGGCAAAAGACCTGTAAATCAGGATGGATTTATAAATGAATGGCCAGAAAAAGGCTTCATAGCAATGTGTAGTCCCAATGATCCTAAGCCATCAATAAAGATTGAAAACGACAAGATCGTTGAGATGGATGGGAAGAGAAGAGAAGACTTTGATTTTATAGATTTATTCATAGCTGATCACGCTATAAATATTTATCAGGCTGAGAAATCCATGAAAATGAACTCGCTTGATATAGCCAAAATGCTTGTAGATATAAATGTAGAGAGAAAGACTATAATAAAAGTAGTTTCGGGACTTACACCTGCCAAAATAATGGAAGTTGTAAATCATCTTAATGTCGTTGAAATGATGATGGCTATGCAGAAAATGCGAGCAAGAAAGATTCCGGCTAATCAATCACATATTACAAATCTTAAAGATAATCCTGTGCAGATTGCAGCGGATGCTGCCGAATGTGCTTTAAGAGGTTTTAGGGAAGAAGAGACCACCGTAGGAGTGACAAAATATGCTCCGTTTAATGCAATAGCGTTATTGATAGGGTCTCAGGCATTAAAAAGAGGCGTGCTTACTCAATGTGCTGTTGAGGAGGCGACGGAACTTGAATTAGGCATGAGGGGATTTACCACATACGCTGAGACTATATCTGTTTATGGAACTGAAAGTGTTTTTATAGATGGTGACGATACACCTTACTCCAAAGCATTCCTTGCTTCTGCTTATGCGTCAAGAGGATTGAAAATGAGGTTTACGTCAGGTACAGGTTCAGAAGTTCTTATGGGAAATGCAGAGGGTAAATCGATGTTGTACCTGGAAATCAGGTGCATCATGGTTACAAAAGGTGCAGGAGTGCAGGGGCTTCAAAATGGTGCAATAAGCTGTATAGGCATAACTAGCTCAGTTCCTTCAGGTATAAGGGCGGTGCTGGCTGAAAACCTTATAGCATCTATGCTTGATTTAGAGGTAGCATCAGGCAATGATCAGACTTTTACACATTCAGACATAAGAAGGACAGCAAGGACTATGATGCAGTTTTTACCCGGTACTGATTTCATATTTTCAGGTTACAGTGGAACGCCTAATTATGACAATATGTTTGCAGGTTCCAATTTTGATGCAGAAGATTTTGATGACTACAATGTACTGCAAAGGGATTTAATGGTAGATGGAGGGTTAAGGCCTGTAAAAGAAGAAGATGTGGTAGAAGTGAGGCGAAAGGCAGCTAAAGCTTTGCAGGATGTATTTAGAGAGTTAAATCTTGGAGTAGTTACAGATGAAGAAGTAGAAGCAGCAGCATATGCACACGGCAGCAAAGATATGCCTGAAAGAGATGTTTTGTCTGACCTTGAATCAATCGATGAGATGATGAAAAGAGGGATTACAGGCATTGACATCGTAAAGGCTTTATATAGATCTGGACATGAGGATATAGCGGAAAACATTTTAAACATGTTAAAACAGCGCATATCTGGAGACTATTTGCAGACATCAGCTATTCTTGATGAAGATTTTAATGTTATAAGCGCCATAAATTGTCCAAATGATTACTTAGGACCTGGAACAGGATATAGGATTGATAAAGATAGATGGGAAGAGATAAAGAATATTCCTTACACCATTAATCCTGACAATTTGTAAAGATGGTGAAAAAATGTACGTAGATGAAGAACTGTTAAAAGAAATTACTAAACGTGTTATAGAAGAATTAAATAATAAGCATAAAACTGATAATGTGCCTTCGTATTTTATTGAAAATGGAGTTGCCTATAAGGGTAAAAATATAGAGGAAGTCGTCATTGGTGTTGGGCCTGCATTTGGAAAGCATATAAAAAAGACTATAAATGGCCTTGACCATAGAGATGTCATAAAAGAAATAATTGCAGGCATCGAAGAAGAAGGTATGGTTCATAGAATTGTAAGAGTTCTAAAGACTTCTGATGTGGCGTTCATAGGCAAAGAAGCTGCTTTATTAAGCGGATCGGGAATAGGCATAGGCATACAATCAAAAGGTACTACAGTGATTCATCAAAAAGATTTATATCCTTTAAGCAATTTAGAACTGTTTCCACAAGCTCCACTGCTAAATTTAGAATTATACAGGGAAATAGGCAAAAATGCGGCGAGATATGCTAAAGGCATGATGGTAAAGCCTATTTTGATTCAAAATGATTACATGGTGAGACCTAAATACCAAGTGAAAGCTGCTATAATGCATATAAAAGAGACGGAAAAGATATTGAAAAATGCTCAATCAATCCAATTGACGATAGACTTGTAAAAGTTGGGATGGTAAATATGGAAGAATATCCGCTATCAAAAAGTGCTTTTGATAAATTGGTGACAAAAACAGGCAAACATTTGAATGAAATAAATATTGAAAATGTAATGAAGGGAAACGTAAAACCCGATGATATCAAGATATCCAAAGAAGTGCTTTTAATGCAAGGGCAAATTGCAGAAAGATACGGCAGGCATCAGATGAAGGAGAATTTCACAAGAGCATCGGAGCTTACAGATGTTCCAGATGAAAAGATTTTGGAAATATATGAGAGCTTAAGGCCGTTTAGATCTACAAAGGAAGAGCTTATAAATCTTGCCTATGAATTAAGAGATAAGTACAATGCCATTAACTGTGCAAACTTGATACTTGAGGCTGCTGAAGTATATGAAAAAAGAAATATTTTGAAAACTTAAAGGGGCTTTTCAGATGAAACTCATAGCAGGTGTTGATATTGGCAATTCTACAACAGAAGTGTGTATAGCCGCTATTAAAGATGACAATACATTAGAATTTTTAAGCAGTTCCTTGACAGCTACGACAGGTGTAAAAGGCACTGTGGATAATGTGACAGGGGTTATTAATGGATTGACTGAGGCACTAAAAAAAATTGGCAAGAATATTAGGGATTTAAGCCTCATTAGAATCAATGAAGCCGCCCCAGTTGTCTGTGGTGCTGCTATGGAGACAATAACGGAAACTGTTATCACTGGTTCGACTATGATAGGTCATAATCCATCCACGCCGGGTGGTGTCGGACTTGGAGTAGGCGAGATAATACATATAAATGATTTAGCTGATGCTACTAAAGGCAAAAATTACATTGTGGTTATACCTAAGGAGATTGGCTATGAAGAAGCTTCAATAATGATAAACAAATCTTTTGAAAACGATATTGATGTAAAAGCTGCTATAGTTCAAAGCGATGAAGCAGTTTTAATCAACAACAGGCTTAAAAAGATTATACCAATTGTTGACGAAGTAAGGCAGATAGAAAAGATTCCATCGGGTGTTGTAGCGGCTGTAGAGGTGGCACCAGAAGGCAAGTCCATAAGCACGTTATCAAATCCTTATGGTATCGCAACAATATTTGACTTAACTCCAGAAGAGACAAAGTATGTCATACCGATTTCGAAAAGTTTGATGGGGAAAAAGTCAGCAGTTGTCATAAAAACACCGAGGGGACAAGTGAAAGAAAGAATAATTCCGGCTGGTAATCTCTTAATCATGGGGCCTACTATGTCATCAAAAGTAAGTGTTGATTCTGGTGCTGAAGCTATAATGGAATCAGTTGAAGAAGTCGGCACAATTGATGACGTAGAAGGTGAAGAAAATACAAATGTTGGGAATATGATAAAAAATCTAAAAAACAAGATGGCAAATATAACTGGGCAAAAAGTAGATAAGATAAAGATTAAAGATATCTTCGCTGTTGATACGACAGTCCCTGTTAAAGTAGAGGGCGGACTTGCTGGTGAGACTTCAATGGAAAAAGCAGTCGTGTTGGCGGCTATGGTAAAGACAGATACGCTTCCGATGATAGAAATTGCAGAAAAGCTTCAAAGAAAGTTGGGTGTATTTGTAAAAATAGCTGGAGTAGAAGCTGTGATGGCTACATTAGGTGCGCTTACAACTCCAGGCACAAAGTTGCCACTTGCAATACTGGATATCGGTGGGGGTTCTACAGATGCAGCTTTGATTGATGAAAAAGGCATTGTAAAATCTATACACATGGCAGGTGCTGGAGAATTAGTCACAATGCTTATTGATTCAGAATTAGGGTTAAATGATAGATATTTGTCTGAAGAAATAAAGAGAAATCCGATTGGAAAAGTTGAAAGCCTATTTCACATAAGAATGGAAAATAGGGAGATAAAGTTTTTTGACAAACCTTTAAATCCTCGATATTACGGTAGGATCGTAATTTTAAAAGAAAATGACATGATCCCTGTATTTAAAGAAGATTTGACAATGGAAAAGATTATTTACGTGCGAAGACAAGCGAAGGATAAAGTTTTCGTTAAAAATGCTATTAGAGCTTTGAAAAAAATTGCTCCGGAAAATAATTTAAGGCGAATACCAAATGTAGTCTTGGTTGGCGGTTCTGCTTTGGACTTTGAAATTCCAGAGATGATTTTATCAGAGCTATCAAAATACAAAATCATAGCAGGCAGAGGGAATATAAGAAAAATCGAAGGGCCAAGAAATGCTGTAGCGACAGGTCTTGTGATGTCTTATTTAGGGTGATTTTATGGAATTTATAAAGCCTCAAATAGTGATTTTTGCAAATACAGAAAACAAATATATAATAAACGAGGTTATAGCTGGCATTGAAGAAGAAGGTGCATTATATAGATTATCTTACAATGAATGTGCTGATGTTATGAAAATGGCTTATGATGCAGCAAAAGCATCTGTATTAGGTATCGGAATAGGCATATCTGGAGATTTAGTGTGTTTGCACTCTAAAAACTTGGAAATCAATACACCTTTGATTCTTTCAAAGACAAGTGAAAACTTTGATCCACGACTCGTTGGATGCAATGCTGCAAAATATGTAAAGGGTTTGCCACTTAAATACTTAGATTAGCAGGTGGTACAATGAGTGTTTATACTAAAACTGGTGATGATGGTTACACGTTGCTATTAAATGGAGAAAGAATTCCAAAGGACGATTTGAGAATAGAGACATTGGGAAATTTGGATGAATTGACAAGCTATTTAGGATTTGCAAAAGCTCAAATAAATGATGATTCCATAAAAAAGAGATAGAAAATATTCAGATAAAGGTAAAAGTAATACTTTCAGAGATAGCAGATGGCAAAAGCGATAAATGGCATATATCAGAAAATGATGTCTTTGACATAGAAAGATTAATTGACGATTATCAAAACATGGTAAAGATTAAAAATGGTTTTGTAATACCTGGTAAAAACCAAATCTCAGCATTATTAGATATTGTAAGGACTATAACGAGAAAAACTGAGAGAAGCTTAATCAAAGTTGACAAGAAATATCCTGTAAATATTAATTCGAAAGTTTACATCAATAGATTGTCTGATTATTTGTTTGTTTTAGCAAGGTATATGGAAATAAGAACGGAAATAGAAGAAAAAGTAAAAGACGTGATAAGAAAGCATTATGGAAAGAACAAAGGCGAAATAAAGCTAAATTTAGATATAGCAAAAAATTTAATGGCTAAGGTAGAAAAGAAGGCAGAAAGCATTAATCTACCGGTTGCTATTGCAATAGTTGACATGCATGGCAATTTGATAGCGGCTCATTTTATGGATGGTACACTTCTTGAAAGCATGAATCTAGCTATAAATAAAGCTTATACATCAGTGGTGCTTAAAATGTCGACGCAAGAGTTATCAAAACTTGCACAACCAGGGCAGCCTCTTTACGGGATAAATACAACTGATAATAGAATCGTAGTGTTTGGAGGTGGGTGCCCTATAAAACATCAAGGTGAAATAGTTGGTGGAATTGGAGTTAGCGGTGGTACAGTAGAACAAGATATAGAACTTTCTATTTATGGTGCAGATGTATTTGAGGAGGTTATATCATGAAAGTTAAAGAGGAAGATATTGAAGCGATCGTCAAAAAAGTCTTATCGGAATTTAATTTTAAAAAAAATACTAAAAGTTTCAGAGATTTTGGCGTATTTCAAGATATGAATGATGCTATTCGTGCTGCAAAAGATGCCCAGAAAAAATTGAGAAATATGTCCATGGAGTCGAGAGAAAAGATTATACAGAATATAAGAAAAAAGATTATGGAGAATAAAAAAATACTTGCAGAGATGGGCGTCAGTGAAACTGGCATGGGGAAAGTAGAGCACAAAATAATAAAACATGAGCTTGTAGCACTTAAGACACCTGGTACCGAAGATATAGTGACAACAGCATGGTCTGGCGATAAGGGACTGACATTGGTTGAAATGGGGCCATTTGGTGTAATAGGTACGATTACTCCTTCGACAAATCCAAGTGAAACCGTCCTTTGCAATAGCATAGGTATGATAGCCGCAGGTAATTCAGTCGTATTTAATCCACATCCAGGTGCGGTAAATGTATCTAATTACGCTGTCAAGTTAGTAAATGAAGCGGTGATGGAAGCTGGCGGCCCTGAGAATTTAGTCGCATCTGTTGAAAAACCTACACTTGAAACTGGAAATATTATGTTCAAGAGTCCTGATGTTTCGCTATTAGTAGCGACAGGCGGACCTGGTGTAGTAACATCGGTTCTCTCATCTGGCAAAAGGGCAATAGGAGCAGGAGCAGGAAATCCACCAGTTGTAGTTGATGAAACGGCAGATATAAAAAAAGCTGCGAAAGATATAGTCGATGGTGCTACATTTGACAACAATTTGCCTTGTATTGCTGAAAAGGAAGTAGTTTCTGTAGATAAAATAACAGATGAACTGATTTACTACATGCAACAGAATGGCTGCTACAAGATTGAGGGGCGAGAAATTGAAAAGCTCATTGAACTTGTATTGGATCACAAAGGTGGCAAGATAACATTAAACAGGAAATGGGTTGGCAAAGATGCTCATTTAATACTAAAAGCTATAGGCATAGATGCTGATGAAAGCGTAAGGTGCATAATTTTTGAGGCGGAAAAAGACAATCCGTTAGTGGTAGAAGAGCTGATGATGCCTATTTTAGGAATAGTAAGAGCCAAAAATGTAGATGAAGCGATAATGATTGCGACAGAGTTAGAACATGGCAATAGGCATTCAGCACATATGCATTCTAAAAACGTTGATAATTTAACAAAGTTTGGAAAAATAATTGACACTGCTATATTTGTAAAAAATGCTCCATCGTATGCCGCGTTAGGATATGGTGGTGAAGGTTATTGCACATTTACGATTGCAAGCAGAACAGGTGAAGGATTGACATCTGCAAGGACTTTTACTAAAAGTCGTAGATGTGTCTTGGCAGATGGATTATCAATAAGATAGGAGAGGATAATATGGAAGTCAATCAGATAGACATTGAGGAGATAGTTAAGAAAATATTAAATGATTTAAGAAATGAGCCTAAAGAAAACATTAAAGAGAGCAATTCAAAAATACCATCTATCTGCAGAGCTGCTGTACTTACAGATGTTAAAAAAATAGAAGTAAAAGAATTTAATATTCCAGAAATAAATGATGATGAAATGCTTGTCAAGGTGGAAGGCTGTGGCGTTTGCGGTACTGATGTTCATGAATACAAAGGAGATCCTTTTGGACTTATACCATTGGTTTTAGGACACGAAGGTACAGGTGAGATAGTCAAGCTGGGGAAAAACGTGAGACGAGATTCTGCTGGTAAAGAAATCAAAGAAGGCGATAAGATTGTTACATCTGTCGTTCCGTGCGGTGAATGCGATATATGTTTGAATCATCCAGACAAGACAAATTTGTGTGAAAACTCAAAGATTTACGGCTTAATATCCGATGATAATTACCATTTAAATGGTTGGTTCTCAGAGTACATCGTCATAAGGAAAGGCTCAACATTTTATAAGGTCAATGATATAAACCTTAATTTGAGGCTTTTGGTAGAACCGGCTGCAGTAGTCGTACATGCAGTAGAGCGCGCAAAATCCACAGGTCTTATGAAATTCAACAGTAAAGTTCTCGTACAAGGCTGTGGCCCTATAGGATTACTGCTATTGTCGGTTGTAAAGACGCTTGGAGTAGAAAATATCATAGCCGTCGACGGCGATGAGAATAGACTCAACATGGCTAAAAGATTAGGTGCTACAGCACTCATTAATTTTACTAAATACAGCAATATTGATGAGCTTGTTGATGCTGTTAAAAAAGCAAGCGATGGAATTGGCGCAGATTTTGCATTTCAATGTACAGGCGTTCCTTCTGCAGCGTCTAATATTTGGAAGTTTGTAAGGCGGGGAGGTGGTTTATGCGAAGTTGGATTTTTTGTAAATAATGGTGATTGTAAGATAAACCCCCATTATGATATTTGCAATAAGGAGATAACAGCAGTTGGCTCATGGACTTACACTCCTCAAGACTATTTGACAACTTTTGATTTTCTCAAAAGAGCTAAAGAAATAGGACTTCCAATTGAAGAGCTGATAACACATAGATTTTCACTTGATAAAATGAATGAAGCTATGGAAGTTAATATGAAGCAGGAAGGGATAAAAGTAGTGTATATAAATGACAGATTTTAGGTGATATAATGCAGGCTGTTGGATTGATTGAAGTTTATGGATTAGTAGCGGCATTTGTGGCAGCAGATGCTGCATGCAAAAAAGCGAATGTCGTAATAGAGTCTTTTGACAACAATAAGCCATTAAATGCTGAAGCATTGCCAGTTCCATTGATAATAGTCGTTAAGCTCAGAGGAGATCTTGAGGATGTAAAAATAGCGGTAGATGCTGCAGTTGATGCAGCTAATAAAATATCTGGTGTAGTTGCTACAAATATAATAGCAAAACCAGAAGAAGATACTGAAAAGCTATTAAAGCTAAATTGTCTTAAATAAAAAATCGAGGAGGATTTTGATTATGGTACAAGAAGCATTGGGAATGGTAGAAACGAGAGGATTGGTAGCAGCAATAGAAGCAGCAGATGCTATGGTAAAGGCTGCGGATGTCACTTTGATAGGAACTGAAAAAATAGGTTCAGGACTTGTAACAGTCATGGTAAGAGGAGATGTCGGTGCAGTAAAAGCAGCGACAGAAGTTGGCGCAAGTGCAGCTTCAAAATTGGGAGAGTTAGTGGCTGTTCACGTAATACCAAGGCCTCATACTGATGTTGAAAAGATACTGCCGACAATTAAATAATTTTGGCACATTTAGGAGTTTGATAAATGTATGCAATTGGACTTATTGAAGTAAATGGGTTTGTCACAGCGGTTGAAACACTGGATGCAATGTTGAAAACAGCCAATGTAGAGTTTGTAACATGGGAGAAAAAACTTGGAGGCAGACTTGTGACAATCATTATTAAAGGAGATGTTTCAGCAGTTGAAGAAGCAATTTTAACTGGAAAGATTGAAGCTGACAAGATTACACGGACAGTAGCATACGCAGTTATTCCAAATCCACATCCAGAAACTATAAAGATGGTAAATATTAGTGCAGGAAAGCTATTTAAAGCAGATGGTGGTGAAATAAATGAGTTCTGAAGAAAAGGATACGAATGCAAAAGATGTTAAAGTCGAAAAGCAGAAAAATAATTTAACGAAAACATCAAATAAAGAATTTAAGGAGGAATTGATTATGGAACAACAAGCATTAGGAATGGTAGAGACGAGAGGATTGGTAGCAGCGATAGAAGCTGCTGATGCAATGGTAAAGGCTGCTAATGTCACGTTAATAGGAACTGAAAAAATAGGTTCAGGACTTGTAACAGTCATGGTAAGAGGAGATGTTGGTGCAGTAAAAGCAGCGACAGAGACTGGAGCAAATGCAGCTAAAAAGTTAGGGGAGTTAGTAGCTGTTCACGTAATACCAAGACCTCATGCAGATGTAGAGAAAATACTGCCTACGATAAAGTAGTGTGATAACAGTGAACGAAAAATTGATAGAGATTATATCAAAAACTATAGCGGATACGATTAGTGAAAGGAATTCGCTTAAGATACCAGTAGGCGTATCAGCCCGACATGTACATCTGACTAAAGAACATTTGGATATATTATTTGGAAAAGATTATATCCTTAAAAAGAAAAAGGAATTGATGGGTGGACAGTTCGCAGCAGAGGAATGTGTGACAATTATCGGATTTAAATTAAATGCTATTGAGAAAGTGAGAGTTTTGGGTCCTTTAAGAGATAAAACGCAGGTAGAAATATCGAAGACCGATGCAATAAGTTTAGGGTTAAACCCTCCTATACGGGAATCAGGTGATATAAAAGGTTCATCGCCAATTACAATTGTAGGGCCGAGAGGAGCAATATCATTAAAAGAAGGATGTATAATAGCAAAACGACATATTCACATGTCACCGGAAGATTCCAAAAGATTCAATGTTAAAGACGACGATATAATATCAGTAAAAATAAATGGTCAGCGAGGCGGAATTTTAGAAAATGTACAGATTAGAGTTGACGAAAAGTATACACTTGAGATGCATATTGACACAGATGAAGCTAATTGCATGGGACTAAAAAGCGGCGATTTTGTTGAAATAGTAAGAGATAATAGGAGTTGAAAAAATTGATAATAGCTAAAGTTGTTGGTACTGTTATTTCTACCCGCAAGAATCAAAATTTAATAGGCAATAAATTTTTAATAGTAGAACCAGTAAGTGAAATGAATTATGACAGTAAAAATAGGGTTGTTGCAATAGATAATGTAGGTGCAGGTGTAGGAGAGATAGTATTAGTTACCTTTGGAAGTTCAGCAAGAATCGGTTGTGGTATGCCAGATTCGCCTGTAGATGCGGCAATTGTCGGAATTGTTGATAGCATAAAAGATATTATCATTGATGATTAGTTAATCTGGGGTGAGATGATGAATATTGATGAACTTAAAAATATCGTATTTGAAAATGGAATAGTCGGTGCAGGCGGAGCTGGATTTCCTACACATGCAAAACTTACTACAGGTATAGATACAATCATATTAAATGGCGCTGAATGTGAACCGCTTTTAAGAGTAGATAGGCAGCTACTTGCAATATATACTGATGAAATATTGATGACTTTATCATTCATAGTTGATACTTTAGGAGCCAAACGTGGCATTGTAGCAATAAAATCAGCATACAAAACTGCCATCAGCTCAGTTAAGAATTTGATTGGTAATTATAAAAACTTGGAGTTAAAGGTATTGCCAGACGTTTATCCTGCTGGTGATGAAGTTGTATTAATATATGAAACGACTGGAAGAATTGTGCCAGAAGGTTCTATACCTATTTCTGTTGGCACGTTGGTAATGAATGTGGAAACTGTGCTTAATGTTTATAATGCTATTTATTTAAAACATCCAGTCACAGAAAAGTATGTAACAGTAACGGGAGATGTCAAATATCCCAGCACATTTAAAGCAAAAGTAGGAACATCTGTAGCTCGTCTTATTGAAAAAGCAGGAGGATGCTTAGAAAAAGATTGTGAAGTGATAATGGGTGGTCCTATGACTGGGAAAATAGTTGATGTAAAGACTCCAATAACAAAAACTACAAAAGCTATTATCGTTCTCCCAAAAGACCACCCTGTGATAACAAAGAGAAAGACAAACATAAGGATAGGGTTAAAACGAGCAATGTCTGTTTGCTCTCAATGCCAAATGTGCACAGATCTATGTCCTAGAAATTTATTAGGTCATTCCATCAAACCTCATAAAGTCATGAATGCAGTTGCAAATAGTATTATTGATGATACCGCTGCATATACGATGACAATGTTATGTTCTGAATGTGGATTGTGCGAGATGTATTCATGTCATCAAAGTTTGTCGCCGAGAAAGATAATAAGCCAGATAAAGATAAAATTAAGGCAAAATGGTGTAAAAAATCCACACAACAAAAGACCAGAAACAGCAAATGTCATGCGAGATGAGAGATTAGTGCCGATGGAAAGGCTTATTTCAAGACTTTCGCTCAAAAAATACGATGTAGATGCTCCGATGAATTTTGATACTGTTATTCCTTCACATCACGTTGTCATGCAACTAAGTCAGCATGTTGGTGCCAAAGCGATACCTGTAGTAAAGGTAGGAGATATTGTGAAAGAAGGAGATCTGATAGGCGATGTGCCTAATAATAAGCTGGGTGCTAAATTGCATGCCAGTATTGACGGCATTATAATAGATGTAACTGATGACAGTATTGTTATCAAACCAAGAGGTGATTTTGATGGACAAAGCGATAGGATTGGTTGAATACAAATCAGTTGCTACAGGTATAACTGCTGCTGATGACATGGCTAAAACTGCTGATGTGGAAATAATAGAAGCATATACAGTATGTCCGGGGAAATACATTGTTCTGTTAGCTGGGAAATTAAGTGCAGTTAATTCGGCGATAGAAAAGGGCATAAATCAGTATTCGGAAAATGTCATTGATAGCTTTATATTGGGAAATCCGCATGAAACAATATATAAAGCTATGAGTGGCACGTCTGTAATTGAAGATGTAGAAGCACTTGGTATCATAGAGACATTTTCTGCAGCATCAATAATACTTGCAGCAGATACGGCTGCAAAAGCTGCAAAAGTGAATCTGGTAGAGATAAGAATAGCCAGAGGTATGTGCGGCAAGTCATATCTACTGCTTACAGGAGAACTTGCTGCTGTTGAAGCATCTATAAATGCAGGATGCAAAGCTTTGGAGAGAACGGGTATGCTTTTAAATAAGTCTATAATACCCAATCCAGATAGAGCTATTTGGGATAAGATAATTTAAATATAAAAACAGTCAACAAAAGAAAATACAATACATATATCTATAAAACAAAAAAATAACAAAAAAATAATAAAAAATTATTAAAAACAAGAAGGAATTTAACAAAAAACGTCGAATATATATAATATGAAAAATATATAAGCTTAAGATTAAATAATAGTGCTTATTATTAAATAGAATCAAATGCAATTATTGTTTGATTTATTGAAAGGATGTTTATTATGTATGAAGCAGAAAAAGATAAAATTTTAAATGATTATTATAATGCAAAAGAGATTTATGCAAAGTTTGACATAGATATTGATAAAGTATTAGATAAAATGAAGAAGATTCGTATTTCACTTCACTGCTGGCAAGGCGATGATGTAACTGGATTCGAAAAAAGTGCCAATGGATTAAGCGGTGGAGGTATTTTGGCGACAGGAAACTGGCCTGGTAGAGCAAGAAATGGTGAAGAATTAAGGCAAGACATTGAAAAAGCCTTAAGCCTTATACCAGGCAAACACAAAATCAATTTACATGCCATTTACGCAGAAACGGATGGTGAATTTGTAGACAGAGATGAAATAAACGTGGAGCATTTCAGGAAATGGATTTACTGGGCAAAAGAAAATGGCCTTGGCCTTGACTTCAATCCTACGTTTTTTTCGCATCCTAAAGCAAATGATGGCTATACGCTTTCAAGCAAAGATGAAAACATAAGAAAATTTTGGATCCAACATGGTAAAAGATGCCGTGAAATCGCAAATGAAATAGGAAGAGAGCTAAAAACTCAATGTGTGAATAATGTTTGGATTCCTGATGGTTCAAAAGATTTGCCTGCTAATAGGATTGAACACAGAAAAATACTTAAAGAATCTTTAGATGAGATATTTTCAGTAAAATATGACAAATCAAATATCGTTGATTCTGTTGAAAGCAAATTATTTGGCATTGGATCTGAAAGCTATGTGGTTGGTTCACATGAGTTTTATATGAACTATGCGTCGAGAAATGATGTAATGCTGTGCCTTGATATGGGACATTTTCATCCTACTGAGAATATTGCTGATAAGATATCATCAATACTTACATTCAATGACAATTTGTTGATTCATGTAAGCCGTGGTGTCCGGTGGGATAGCGACCATGTAGTCATTTTAAATGAAGATTTGCTTTCATTAGCAAAAGAAATAAGAAGATGTGATGCTTATGACAAAGTGTATATTGCATTAGATTTCTTTGATGCAAGCATAAATAGGATAATGGCATGGGTAATAGGTGCAAGAGCGACGCTAAAAGCCATATTAATATCACTATTAGAGCCTGTGCATCTACTTATGGAAGAGGAGAATAAAGGAAATTTTGGTGCAAGACTTGCTTTGATGGAGGAATTCAAAACATTGCCATTTTACTCTGTTTGGAACAAATACTGCATGGACGAAAATGTGCCTATTGGTACATCGTGGATTGATGATGTTAAAGAATATGAAAAAGAAATTGTAAAAAATAGGGCTTAAAATTTAAGGCTAAAGGATGGTATTTCAATGAAAGATATTGTGTATAATCTGGCTTTTGATTTTGGAGCTTCAAGTGGCCGTCTTATGCTATCCGCGTTTGATGGCGAAAAAATCACAATTGAAGAGATTTATAGATTTCCAAATGAGCCAGTCAAGCTGGGACAATCATTTTATTGGGATTTTTTAAGGCTTTTTCACGAATTAAAAAACGGATTAAAAATAGCATCAAAGAGGAAAATCAAAATATCCGGCATTGGTATAGACACTTGGGGTGTCGATTATGGATTGCTTGATAAAAATGATCAATTGATTTCAAATCCTTTTCATTACAGAGATAAAAGAACGGATGGCATAATAAAAGATTTTGAAAATATGGCGTTACTGGAGGAAATCTACAACGTAACTGGTATACAGTTTATGGAATTTAATACAATATTCCAATTGTATTGCGATTATAAAAAGCGTCCAGAATTATTGGATAATGCAAAGACATTGTTGTTTATTCCAGATTTATTTAACTTTTATTTGACAAATGAGAAATACAATGAATATACTGTTGCATCCACATCGCAAATGTTGGATGCTAACAAGAAAGATTGGGCAAATGATCTTATAGAAAAGTTAAATTTGCCAGAAGGTATTTTTCAAAAGATACTGATGCCAGGAAATACAATTGGTTATCTAACAAAAGAAATTCAAGAAGAAACAGGATTGTCTGAAGTTCCCGTGATTTCTGTTGGCAGCCATGATACGGCATCAGCAGTTGCAGGTACACCTATTGAAAACGGTTCAAGTGCTTATTTGATTTGTGGTACTTGGTCATTATTAGGTGTTGAAAGTGAAAAACCTATAATAAATGAAAATACAAAGAAGTACAATTTTACAAATGAAGGCGGTGTCGAAGGCCTTATAAGGCTACTTAAAAATATTAATGGTCTGTGGATAATTCAGCAATTAAAACAAAGTTGGAATTCAAATGGCATTAAAATAGGATTTCCAGAAATCAGCCAGATGGCATCTAAAGCAGAGCACGAAGAATTTATCATAAATCCTGATGACAAATTGTTTATAGCTCCAGATGATATGGCTGAGGCGATAAGGCAATATTGTACAAAAACAGGACAGGGTTTGCCGCAGAATATTGGCGACATAGCAAGAGCCGCTTACAATGGTATAGTTGAACAATACAAAAATTGCTTAAACAATTTAGAAGATATTGTAGGGCAAGAAATAGATAATATTCACATGGTTGGTGGTGGGATACAGGATAAGTTCCTGTGCAAGCTGACTGCAGATGTTACAGGGAAAAAAGTCATAACAGGCCCTGTAGAAGCTTCAATCTATGGCAATGTGATAGTCCAGCTTATGGCATTGGGATATATAAAAGACTTGAGAGAAGGAAGAAAGATAATAAAGAATTCTATAGAGAATGATGAAGAGATGTTTGCTAAATAGGAAGGTGGTGTCTAATATTTATACGCTTGTAGTAGTAGAAGATGAATATGAGATAAGAACAGGATTAGTTAACTGCTTTCCATGGAACAAAATGGGTTTTGTTGTTGCAGAAGAATTTGAAAATGGAGGAGAATGTTTTGAGTATTTGTGTAAAAATAAGGTTGATACAATTTTATGTGATATAAAAATGCCAGTTATGTCTGGTATAGAGTTGGCAAAGAAAATTTTTGAAAGTAATATAAGCACTAAAATAGTTATAATCAGTGGTTATACTGATTTTGAATATGCCAGACAGGCGTTAAGATATGGTGTTAAAGATTATATAGTAAAACCTACTAAATATAATGAAATAATTGATGTTTTCAGCAGAATAAAAAAAGAATTAGACAATGAAAATACAAAGGAAATATTGAATAACTCATGTAACAATGAAATTGATCAGTACAGCAGCATAATTTCAATCATAGAAAAATATGTTGATGAACATTACAGAGATGTGACATTGGAAGATGTAGCTAAAGTAGTTTATATGAATCCGTATTATTTAAGCAAATATTTTAAACAAAAAACCGGTATGAATTTTTCTGATTATATAACTGAGGTCAGAATGAAAAAAGCTGTAGAGTTTCTAAAAAATCCTTTGTATAAAACTTATGAAATAAGTTATATGATTGGATATAAAAATCCAAAAAATTTTACTAGAGCATTTAAAAAATATTATAAAAAATCCCCAAGAGAATTTGTAAATTCAGCAATAAATTTTAAGGAATGATTTATAAATGAGAGAATTAAACAATAAATTTTTTTATAAAAATCTTTTTGTTTTGGCATTGCCATTAATTTTAATTGTTATTGTATTAGGTTCATTTTCAATATTAATAACAGAAAGATATGTTAGAGATGAAATATACAAAAATAGTAGAGAAATATTAAAGCAAAGCAGTAATGATTTGTCAATTTTATTTAATGATATAAATAAAATTTATTTAACATTTGGAACAAACAAAGATGTGACATTGTATTTGGAAAGGATCTTAAATACAAATAAATATTCTTTAGATGATATGTGGCATCTTAGCATGATAGAAAGTTTATTTGATTCTACGTCGTTTTCAGAACCTTATATACAATCAATTTATTTGTATTTTAACAATCCTAATAAAAATTTTTTAGTGACAGGAAATGGTATTAATTCTGTAACAAATTATATTGATAATAAATGGTATGACAGCTTTTTAAATGCACCAAAAGATGAGATTTCTTGGATAGAGGTTAGAAATTTAAAAATGTATAGTTTCGATAAAAAGGGGATAAAAGTCCTAAGTATATACAAAAAAATTGCAAACTTTAACGGGGATAAAATTGATGGTGTGCTTGTACTAAATATATATTTGGACTATATTGAAAATTTGCTAAATACTTCAACAATATTTCCTGACCAAAAAATTCTTATATTAGATGCCCACGACAATTTAATATGTCAAAATATTAATGGGAATTTCACTGGGAAGATAGACTTAGATAATTATAGCAAAGCAAACATCATAACAAAATTAGAATCTCCAAATTATAATATAAAATATGTATCTATTGTTCCTAAAAAATACCTTTATGAAGTTCCTATAAAGCTTTTAAAGATGACTTTAGTTTTACTTTTGACGTCAATTTTTTTTGTGATATTGATAACATTTAGAATCACTAAACGAAATTACGAAAATGTAAATAAAATATTAAAGATTATAGAGGCAGAAAAGACAAATGAGATATTTCCAGAAATTCCAGTAGAAAGTAGAGATGAGTACAGCTATATAATTTACAACATTATTAATAGTTATATTGAAAAAAGTCAATTGAAAATGGAATTAGCAGAAAAGAAGTATAAAATGAAAGCAATGGAGTTATTAGCACTGCAATCGCAAATTAGTCCTCATTTTTTGTCTAATGCGTTGGAGATTATTTATCTTAGGGCATTGTCATACACAAACGGTCCTAATGATGTCACAAAAATGATTGAAAATTTGTCACAGATTTTAAAGTATTTGTTAAGTAATCCAAATGAAACAGTAACTGTAAAAGAAGAAATTGAAAATACAAAGGCATATATACAAATATTGAAGGTCAGGTATAGAGATAAATTTAAAGTAAATCTAATTTATGATGAAAGTATTTTATCATGTCTCATGATGAAACTGATGCTGCAACATTTAATAGAAAATTCTATAAAACATGGGCTTAAGAAGAAAAATTATGAAGGATCAATAAAAATCAAAATAAAAGCAGTTGATAAAAAGAAAATAAAAATTTCAGTAATCGATAATGGCATAGGAATGTCCAAAGAGAGGCTAAATTATGTAAAAAGAATTCTTGACTCTGACTTCGATTTTTATGAACATATTGGACTAATGAATACAAATGAACGGTTAAAACTTCTCTATGGGAAAGATTGTGAAATATTAATAAGAAGTAAATTGAATATTGGTACTGCCGTATATATAATTTTTCCATATCAATTAAAAAATCAGAATAATGATGATTATAATAAGTGAAAGAAGGATGAAAACATGGGAATTAACAGATATGATCTTGTAAAAAGGCATAATGTAATTTTGGAAAAAGCAGATATCGAAAATCCATTGTCAGTAGGTAATGGAGAAATTGCTTTTACAGCTGATATAACGGGAATGCAAACTTTTATTGATGACTATAAGAGCATTCCTTTATGTACCATGTCACAGTGGGGGTTTCATACTACGCCGGCACAGAATGATAAGGGCTATTATACTTTGGAAGATTTGAACCTCAAGTATTACGATGCATTTGACCGAAAGGTTGGATATGTAACATCAGCAGAAAATCAAGAGAATGTATTTAATTGGTTGAGGAGTAATCCTCATAGAATTAATTTAGGTAATATAGGATTAAATATAATTCTTGATGATGGCACAAAAGCAGAATTGAAAGATATTTTCGAAATACACCAAGTATTAGATTTGTGGAACGGAATATTGATAAGTGACTTTAAAGTCGAAAAAGTCCCTGTTCACGTTGAGACTTTTTGCCATCCATATGAAGATATGATAAATTTTTCTGTTGAATCAGAACTGCTAAAACAAAATAAAATTTATATTGAAGTAAAATTTCCATATGGTGCGGCCAATATATCAGGCTCCGATTGGGATAGAAATGATAGACATGATACAAATGTGGTTGATTATGGCAGAGATTTTGTCGAATTATTGAGAACTGTCGATGAAGATGTTTATTTTGTAAAAATAGAGTACTCAAAAGGCGTTTATTTAAATAGAATCGGGGAAAATCATTTTGCATTAAAGCAAAAAGAGTATAATGGGAGAATAGAATTTTCGTGCTTGTTTTCGAAGCAAAAACCTCTTAAGTGCTTGCATTCATTTAGTGAAAGCAAAAGGATGTGTAAAGAATATTGGAATAGCTTTTGGAGAGGAGGTGGTGCAATAGATTTTTCAAAGTGTGAGGATAAAAGAGCTTTTGAATTGGAGAGAAGGGTAATACTTTCGCAATATCTTACAGCTATTCAATGTTCGGGTTCTATGCCGCCGCAAGAAACAGGGCTCACCTGTAATAGCTGGTATGGTAAATTTCATTTGGAAATGCATTGGTGGCATGCTGTACATTTTGCTTTATGGGGTAGAATGCCTTTGCTGAGTAGAAGTATATGGTGGTACAGGAGCATTTTCAATGTATCACGTGACATTGCGAGAAAGCAAGGATACAAAGGTGTACGCTGGCCTAAAATGGTTGGACCAGATGGAAGGGATAGCCCTTCTCCGATAGGACCATTGCTTGTTTGGCAGCAGCCTCATCTTATATATTACAGTGAACTGTTTTTTAGAGAAAATCCTACGGAAGAAACATTAGATATGTTTAAAGACATAGTAATTAATACTGCTGATTTTATTGCATCATTTGTTGCATATGATAGAAAAAATGATAGATATATACTTGCGCCACCTTTGATTCCAGCACAAGAAAATCATGATCCTAACGTTACATTAAATCCGGTATTTGAATTGGAGTATTTTTCGTTTGCGCTGGAAATAGCAGTTAAATGGATTGAAAGGTTAGGACTAAATGTGAACCAAGAGTGGAATGAAATACGTTTTAAATTAGCTAATTTACCTTCAAAAGACGGTGTATATATATCGCATGAAAAATGTATTAACACTTATGAGAAATTTAATTTTGACCATCCATCTATGCTTGCAGCATTGGGGATGCTACCAGGCCGCAAGGTTGATAAAGAAACTATGAGAAGGACTTTACATAGAGTATTAAAAGAGTGGAAATTTGAGGAAATGTGGGGTTGGGATTTTCCGATGATGGCTATGACTGCAACAAGATTAGGCGAACCGGAGACAGCAATAAATATTCTTTTGATGGATTCACCAAAAAATACTTATATGGTAAATGGCCATAATAACCAAATACCGAATAAAGAACTACCAGTATATTTGCCTGGAAATGGTGGACTATTGGCGGCAATGGCCCTCATGACAGCTGGTTGGGATGGGAATAGCCAAAGCACACCTGGATTTCCTAAAAATGGGATGTGGAATGTTGAATGGGAAGGGTTAAAAGCGATGATATGATGAATTGGAGGAATTATAGATGATAAAACGAAAGGATCTTTATATACGTGATCCATTTGTAGTTCCAGTACCGAATGAAAAAATATATTATATGTTTGGAACTACTGATATAAATTGCTGGAATGATGAGAAAGCAACTGGATTTGATTACTATAAATCATCTGATTTAGAAAATTTTGAAGGACCTTTTATTGCATTTAGACCAGATAAAAACTTTATTTGGGATAAAAATTTTTGGGCTCCAGAAGTGCACAAATACAATGACATGTATTATATGTTTGCTACATTTTTCGCTGATGGCAGAAATAGAGGAACGCAAATTTTAGTATCTGAAAAAATAAGTGGGCCATATAGACCATGGAGTATTGAACCGGTGACGCCGAAGGATTGGATGTGTTTAGATGGGACTTTTTATGTAGATGAGAATGGGGAACCCTGGATGATATTTTGCCATGAATGGGTACAAATATATGATGGGGAAATTTGTGCTGTAAGATTGTCGAAAGATTTAAAAACAACGATAGGAAATCCTATTACACTTTTTAAAGCTTCCAGTGCTAATTGGACAAGAAGTATTAAAAAGATTAAAGATCATGAATGCTACGTTACGGATGGCCCTTTTATTTATAGGTCTGAAGAGGGAAAGCTTTATATGTTGTGGTCCAGTTTTATTGAAAACAATATATACGCTGTTGGTATATCATTATCGAGAACAGGCAAAATAACCGGCCCGTGGGTACACAGTGAAAATCCAATTTTCGCAGGTGATGGTGGGCATGGTATGATATTTAAGACCTTTGAAGGGAATCTAACATTGGCAGTACACACACCTAATAAAAGGAAAGAAGAACGGCCCCTTTTTATAACTTTAGAAAAATCTGTGCTTAATGATACCTTATAATTAGATGACAAATAATGATACCATATATTAAATTGAATACCTTTAACACATTGAATATACATAATATAATGTTTTTAGAGTAGTTAATAAATTTCTAAGGAGGTATTGAAAATGTTTAAAAAAATTACATCTCTGTTAATATCGCTTCTTTTGATAATTTCATTAGTTACAGGATGTAGCAGTTCTTCGAATTCTTCGAGTTCATCGAAAAATAGTTCTGAAAATAATACCAGCCCAAAAACCGTAACATTAAGATTTATGTGGTGGGGTGGAGATGCCAGACATAAAGCAACACTTGATGCCATAAGTCTTTATGAAAAAGAACATCCCAATGTAAAGATTAATGCTGAATATGGCGGCGTTACTGACTATCTCCAAAAGCTGATAACTCAATTAAGCAGTGGTACAGCACCTGATCTTATACAAATAGATGTAACATGGTTGCAGCAACTTTTTAGCCAAGGTGATTTTTTTGCAGATTTAAGTAAGTTAAAAGATATCAATGTGAATGCATTTGATCAAAATTTTCTTAAAAATTATTGCTATGTCAACAATAAGTTGATAGGTTTGCCTACAGGAATAAACAATTCGGCAATGTATATTAACAAAGACTTTTTTAATAAATTTGGCATAGACGATAAGACGGTTTGGACATGGGATAATCTCTTGCAAACCGCTAAGATGGTGCATGAAAAGGATAAAAATGCTTATCTTTTAGATGCTGATTCTACTATTTGTGATTATATATTGGTCACATACGTGGGGCAAAAAACTGGAAATCAGTGGGTGAAAGATGATTACACTTTAGGTTTTGATAAACAAACATTGACAGAGGCATTCAAATATTTAAACGATTTGTTCGAAGTAGGCGCTATAGAGCCATTTTCTCAAAGTGCTCCATACGAAGGAAAACCTGATCAAAATCCTATGTGGCTTAATGGTCAAACGGGTATGCTTTGGAACTGGTCATCTATATATGCTGGTGTAAAAGCAAACATAAAGAACCTGTCATTGGCATTGCCACCTATTGACCCTAATGCAAAACAGACAGGCATAGTTGTAAGACCATCACAGCTTATTGCTATTAACAAGGATTCTAAAAATATCGATGAAGCAGCAAAATTTTTAAATTGGTTCTTTACGAATACAGATGCTATAAAAACACTTAAAGATGTCAGAGGAGTTCCAGCTACCGCAGATGCACGCAAAATTTTATCAGAAAATAATTTGTTGGATTCGACTTTAACTGATAATGCAAATCAAGCTATGGAAAAGATGGCACCTCCTGAAAACGGTATAAGTGGTAATCAAGAGTTAGAAAAGATAAATACTGATATCATACAAGAACTGGCTTATAAAAAGATAACGCCAGAGCAGGCTGCTGATGAATTGATAAATACTTATAAACAGAAACTTCCAGAATTAAAAAGCCAGCAATAAAAATTAGTTTCATAGGGTGTGTTAAAGCTCACCCTATGAAACATTATGAAGGAGTGGTCAAATCAATGAGTTATAATAAAAAGAGAAATTTGATGGGGTATTTATATATTAGTCCATGGATTATAGGCTTTTTAATATTTACTCTGTATCCATTTGCTATGACTTTTATCTATTCATTTTGTAACTACAGTATTACAAAATCACCTGTATTTATTGGATTAGGCAATTATATAACTATGTTTACTAAAGATATGTATTTTTGGCCATCTTTAATTAATACTATAAAATATGTATTAATGACAGTTCCTTTAAAATTATGTTTTGCACTTTTTGTTGCAATGATCTTAAATATTGATATTAAAGGAGTTAATGTGTTTAGAACAACTTATTATCTGCCTTCTATTTTTGGAGGAAGTGTTGCTTTATCTGTTATATGGAAATTTTTATTCATGGATAATGGTATTATGAATAAATTTCTTTCATACTTTCATATACACGGGCCAAGTTGGCTTGGAAACCCACACATATCATTATTTACTATAAGTTTATTGTCAGTGTGGGAATTTGGGTCTTCTATGGTAATATTTTTGGCAGCCCTAAAACAGGTCCCGAATGAGTTGTATGAAGCATCTATGTTAGATGGTGCAAGCAAAATAAGAAGGTTTTTCTCAATAACTTTACCTATGATATCGCCTGTGCTATTATTTAATTTGGTTATGCAGACTATAAATGCTTTTCAGGAATTTACAGGTCCATACGTGATAACTGGTGGAGGACCGATGAACTCTACTTATGTGTACAGTATGTTGATTTATGATAATGCGTTTAGGTATTTTAGGATGGGTTATTCATCTGCCTTGTCTTGGATTTTATTTTTGTTAATATTGATTGTTACAGTTATAATATTTAAATCTTCAAATACATGGGTGTATTACGAAAATGGAGGTAGATGACATGAAAGCAAAGAATAGTCAAAATAACGATATAATCAGAAAAGTATTTATATATGTTTTCTTGGTGGCTTTTGGTATTTTCATGATATATCCTTTACTTTGGGTTTTTGCATCATCATTTAAATCAAATGATGAAATCTTTAAATCGATAAGCCTTATACCAAAACACATTGTGACAAATTCATATTTTGAAGGATGGAAAGGTACGGGACAATACTCTTTTGGTACATTTATTTTAAACAGCATTACGCTTGTTGTACCTGTTGTTGTATTTACTGCTATATCATCAACAATTGTAGCCTATGGATTTGCAAGATTTGAGTTTCCGCTTAAAACTATTTTGTTTACTTTGATGATATCTACTATGATGTTGCCGGGCACTGCAGTTTTGATACCAAGATATATATTGTTTAATTGGTTAGGCTGGATAAACACTTATAAACCATTTATTGTTCCCGCTTTGTTCGGAACAACGCCTTTTTTCATTTTTATGATGGTTCAATTTTTGAGAGGTCTTCCTAAAGAATTAGAAGAATCGGCTACAATTGATGGTTGCAATTCATTTCAAATACTTATGAAGATTTTAATACCATTGTGTAAACCTGCAATTATTTCTATGTGTATATTTCAGTTCATTTGGACTTGGAATGACTTTTTTAATCCATTGATATATATCAACAGTGTAGAAAAATATACAGTTTCTCTCGGGCTTAATATGACAATTGATGGGACTTCAGTTGTAAATTGGAACCAAATAATGGCAATGACAATTATTTCAATGATACCGAGCATCATAATATTTTTTTCAGCGCAAAAATACTTCGTTGAAGGTATTGCAACAACTGGATTAAAGAACTAAACTAAGTATAAGTCTACTCAATAAATAACCTATTTTATGTCAGGAGGATGAGTTTTATGAGATATACAGATGGAAAGGTTCATGACATTACTATTGCTTATATCGGTGGTGGTTCAAGAGGATGGGCGTGGAATTTAATGACTGACTTAGCAAAAGAGGAAAGTATTTCTGGTACAGTAAAGTTATACGACATAGATTACGATGCGGCACATGACAATGAGATAATAGGCAATGCTTTATCAATGAGACAGGATGTTAAAGGCAAATGGCTTTATAAAGCTTGTGAGACGTTAGAAGAGTCACTAAAAGGTGCTGATTTTGTCATAATATCTATTTTGCCAGGTACGTTCGACGAGATGGAATCTGATGTTCATGCACCAGAAAAGTATGGCATTTATCAGTCAGTAGGTGATACAGTAGGACCTGGTGGAATAGTCAGAGCTTTAAGGACGATTCCGATGTTTGTGGACATTGCCAATGCGATTAAAGAGCATTGTCCAGATGCATGGGTCATAAATTATACAAATCCTATGACACTTTGTGTAAGGACATTGTATGAAATTTTCCCTCAAATTAAAGCATTTGGATGCTGCCATGAAGTTTTTGGCACACAGAAGCTATTATCTCGTGCTCTGCAGGATATAGAAGGCATTGAAAATGTTCCGAGGGAAGAGATAAAGATAAATGTTTTAGGTATAAATCATTTTACGTGGATCGACAATGCAAGGTACAAAGACATAGATTTAATGTATGTTTATAAACAATTTGTGAATAAGTACTATGAAAGCGGATTTGTCAGCGATGCTAACAATAATTGGATGAACAATTCATTTGTATCTGCAGAGAGAGTAAAGTTTGATCTGTTTTTGAGGTATGGAGTAATAGCTGCAGCGGGAGATAGACATCTGGCGGAATTTGTGCCGGGATATTGGTATTTAAAAGATCCAGAGACAGTCAGAGAATGGATGTTTGGCTTAACGACTGTAAGTTGGAGAAAAGAAGACTTAAAACGCAGGCTTGAAAGAAGTAAAAGGCTTAAGACAGGTGAGGAAAAATTTGAGTTAAAGGAAACAGGCGAAGAAGGTGTTAGGCAAATTAAAGCACTATTAGGCTTAGGCGATTTAGTGACTAATGTCAACATGCCGAACCATGGACAGATTGAAGGAATACCATACGGTGCGGTAGTTGAAACAAACGCTTTATTTTCAGGTAATAAACTAAAGCCTGTATTATCAGGAAAATTGCCTGACAATGTAAACAGCCTCGTGTTAAGGCAAGTATACAACCAAGAAACGACGTTGAAAGCTGCTTTAAAGAGAGATTTTGATTTGGCTTTTAGTGCTTTTGTAAATGATCCACTTGTTACAATATCTTTAAAAGATGCAAAAAAATTATTTAAGGAAATGCTTGAAAATACGAAGAAATATCTAGATGGATGGAAAATAAAAGCTTGATACTCTTTATAATTACGATCATTTATTGTAAACTAAAATTGATGATCCTCCTTAAAAGAGCCGATACTATGCGATCGGCTCTAATATATTGTCTAAAAAATTTATAGAAAATTTATAAAATAGCTTGTCTAACTACTTTATGTTGGACACATACTGTGATATACTAAGATAAAATATCAAAATTTTAACAATGGAAGGGGGATAAATACGGAAGGATTATTGACATTATGGATTTCAATAATGATAATCGGCGTAGCTATTGACCTTATTACAAGCAACTTCATATTTTTTAATTTTTCCATTGGAGCTTTTTTTGCAATATGTGCAGATCTATTAGGAGCTAATACACTGATTCAGATTTTTGCATTTCTCGCAGTAGGAATTGTTTCGCTTATTTTTTCGTTTAAATACTTGAGAAAGAAATTTAAAAACATACCAAAGACATATCCCTATGAAAGCCAGTATATAGGCAGGACCATAGAGATAAAAAACGATATTGGCAAGACTGGTCAAGTGTTTTTTGAAGGTGTGTATTGGACTGTCAAGTCTGATGTGCCGCTAAAAAGCGGTGACAACGCGGTTATAACAGGTATATCTGGAAATAAATTAATTGTAAAGAGATTGGAGGAATAAAAGTGTTTATTTTGCTTATAATATTGCTTCTTCTCATATTTATTGCTGCCGTAGCATCTATAAAAGTCGTTCAAACAGGTTATGTTTACGTCATTGAGAGACTAGGACAGTTTTACAAGGTATTGGAACCGGGATGGCATTTTGTAATACCGTTTGTTGATTATGTGCGGGCGAAAGTATCTACAAAGCAGCAGATATTAGACATTGAACCGCAGAACGTCATTACGAAAGACAATGTGAAAATATCCGTTGACAACGTCATATTTTATAAGGTAATGAGCGCAAAAGACGCCATATACAACATAGAGAACTACAGATCAGGCATAGTCTATTCTACGATAACAAACATGAGAAACATCATTGGCGATATGACACTTGACGAAGTTTTGTCAGGCAGGGACAAGATAAACGCGGAGCTTCTCAAAGTGATTGATCAGCTTACAGACGCATACGGCATAAAGATACTGTCTGTAGAGATAAAGGACATTACTCCACCGGATGAGATACGACAAGCGATGGAGAAACAGATGAAGGCTGAAAGAGATAAGCGGGCTACGATACTTCAGGCAGAAGGAGAAAAGCAAAGCGCCATAGCTGTTGCCGAAGGACAAAAGCAGGCAAAGATATTGCAAGCAGAGGCTGAGAAGGAAGCCAATATCAGAAAGGCGGAAGGTTTAAGGCAGTCACAGATATTAGAGGCGGAAGGAAAAGCGAAGGCCATTGAAGCGATTGCTGAAGCGCAGGCAAAGGCCATTGAATTGGTCAACAAAGCCATATTAGAGTCAGGTACAAATGAGACTGTCATAGCATTAAAGCAAATAGAGGCGCTTCAGGAGATGGCTAAAAATCCTGCCAATAAGCTTATTATTCCTGATAAATTGGTTGGAACATTAGGAAGCATAACGGCAGTTGCAGATCTCATCAAGAATCAATAGCTTTTTATACCTCGAGTTTTCTCGGGGTTTTTTTATTGGATTTGGTTTTTTCAAGCTTACGCTATAAAATGTATAATGTAAAAAATATTGCGGAGGGATCGATATGACTATTAAAGAAGTACCTTACGATATGTATTTAAAAGAGGTGAATCAAAAGCTTACATCAAGAGGCATATTTTTGACTACTAAAGAGAATAAATTAAACACCATGATAATCGGCTGGGGAGGAATAACGTATTTTTGGGGCAAGCCTGTATTCTTAGTTGCAGTGAGGAAATCCCGCTTTACGTACAATCAAATCGAAAAATCAGGTGAATTTACGATTAGCGTGCCTCTAAATGAGGACTTAAGTAAGGCCATTGCATTTTGCGGTACAAAATCAGGTAGAGATTTTGATAAATTTAAGGAGTGCAATCTTACACCTATTCCATCCCAAAAGATTGACACGCCTATAATAGGCGAGTGTTCACTCCACTATGAATGCAAAGTCATATACAAACAGGAAATGATAAAGGAAAATCTGGATGCTGATATTGATAAAAGATGGTATCCAGATTACCATACGTTTTACTTTGGCGAAATTGTTGCATCATACATAAAAGAATAGTCAAAGCAATGCCATTAAAAAGATTGCATAGAAAATGATGCCTGACATCAAAACAAATGGGTTTAAACTTTTTTTGCTGGATGAATATAAAAGGCATATATATGACGATATAAGCGATAACATGGTTGTAAGCATAGTAAGCCCAGTCAAATGCCATTCTGTAAACATCATGCCTATGGCGACAGGCACAGATGATTGAAATACCATTGCCCCTGTTATGTTTAAAAGGGCAAGGGTATCTTTTTTTTGTCCCACCCATAAGACGGAGTTAAGCTTTTCTGGAAGCTCGGTTGCTATAGGCGTTATGATTAATGACAGTATGGCTGGGGGAATCCCTGCCATCGCAGATACTTGCTCTGTGTACTTTATAAATATGTGGGCGCCATAGGATATTCCCAAAAGTGAAAATATAAGCTGCAAAAGGATGAGATGTACAGTAGGCTTTGAATTAAAATGGGACGAGAAGTACAAATTTTTTACATCATTTATGCTTTCATCATTAGATGAAAATGTGCGAATGACGTAAACGAAGTATGAAATAAGTATAGCAATTGATACAATGTTTTTGATATCTATGTAGTTATTCACTATGGAAGTGATGACGGCTAAAGAGTACATGATTATAAAATACGACATGTCCCTTTGAAATCCAGTCAGCGAAGGGGTTATTTTTAGAGATCTCTTGCGGAATAAAGCGTATATTACTGCAGAGGCGCCTGTGACAAAGAAGCCAAGTGTCGACAGCATGAAGGGAGCACCGACTATTGCACCAACACCTATTTCTTCTGATGATTGGCCATTGTGAAAAATGATTGCAATTACAGGTATAATCGTCTCTGGCATCGCTGTTCCTACAGCAGCAAAAATGCTTCCAATTACTCCTTGATTTAAGTTGAACTTTTTGCCTAACCATTCTACGGCATTTGTAAAATAAGCACACGAAACCAATATAAAGGCCAGACTCATTAAAAGTATGATTGTAAACAAAGCCAATATAAACAGCTCCTTTTATTTATGAATAAGCGTAAGACTACACTAAATTATAATTTGGAATGAGAGATTATATTCATGGAATATCAGTTTAATAGTAGATTTAAGCAGCTAAATTTTTGTTTATTTTTTGAAAAATTATGCTATAATATAAATAGAGAGGCAGCCGTCCGCAAAATGCGGTTGCCCGGGAAACAGTTTAAAAGTTTTTAAACCGCTCTGGGGTTAGCAGGGAAGGTTATAAATGTATTAGGCACTCATTAGCTTGAGTGCTTTTTTGTTTGCTTCATTGAAATCATATATATTGCGATAGATTGTAAAAATTAGATTGACATTTTGTATAAAAAAGTATATTATATACTTAAGAAGTGCACTCGGTTGCACATACTTATACTTAGTTAACATCTGATGTGTTGATTGGTTTTTTAATTGTGTTTTTTATTTTTTGATAAGGGTGATGGTATGTCAGAGATTAGATATGATATTGTTACAGGCAAGATAGCAGTCATTTCCACTGAAAGAGGCAAAAGGCCTCACGATTTTAAGAAGGCAGATGTCATAAAGAATAGCGGAGTATGTCCATTTTGTCCTGGAAATGAACCCATGACACCACCTACGCTTGTGGAGTTTCGTGGAGAAGACGGCATGTGGACATTGAGAGGTTTTAATAACAAGTTTGCAGCGTTTAAAAAAGATGCGGATGCGGCTAAGCATGGAAGTGAATTGTACAGGGCAGATGATGGGTACGGCGTAGCAGAGATTATCGTTGAAAGCCAGTATCATGATATGACTTTGGGACAGATGGATTCAGAAGGCATTGAGAACATCATGAAGGCACTCATCTTAAGATACAGGGATATTGTGAAAGATGAGAAGATTAAGTACGTTCAGATGTTTAAAAACTTTGGTGCAAACGGTGGTGCTTCCTTAGAGCATGGACATTGGCAAATTATGGGCGTATCATTTGTACCTGAGGTTTTGGAGAGAGAACTAAAAGGCGTTGAAAGGCATGAGGCAGAAACCGGGAGATGCCCTTACTGCCACATCATCGATGAAGAAATGAAAGAAAATGCAAGAATCGTTGCCGAAAATGACAGGTTTATAGTTATATGCCCTTATGCATCGCAATTTGCGTATGAATCGTGGATACTTCCTAAAAAACATGCCAAGGCTTTTAACGAGATGGACGACGATGACATAAGAAGTCTTTCATCGCTACTTAAATCGCTTGTAAAGAAGTATGAAGACCTTTTTGACAATCCGCCGTACAATATAGTCATTCATACAGTGCCACATCATGATAGACGCGATTTTCATTGGCATGTAGAAATATTGCCAAGGCTTACCACATTTGCAGGGTTTGAACTTGCAACAGGAGCGTATATAAATCCTACACCGCCAGAAGAAGCAGCATCAATCTTAAGGTTAGATTAATTGAAAGGAATGGTTTATGTGCACATTGAAGAAGGAGATTTTGATGGCTTCTTGTCGAAGATAGATTATATTGTAAAAACAATCAAAGATGACAAGATTCGAGAATTTAGATGGTTTCAGGAGAAAGCCTCTTATATAAAAGACAAGACGCTTTTTGACTATGCTATATTAAGTATTGATAGATCATTTATTATTATTGCAGCACTTATAGATTTTATTTTTGAAACGATAAGCGGTGAAGAAAAAAAATCTCGGTATTATTTTCCTATTATTGTGAGAAAGAATGTTTTAAGTGATAGCTGTCTTGCCGCATACAATGATGGTAATTGTGTGTACAGCTTATACGATGCGGTTGACGATGTGGAGTACATCAGATGCTTAGATGATATATTAAGAGGTGGAAAAGAAATTGAGTTTAAATCAGGCAGCCGACTTAAGCCTTACATGATTTTAAATCATGACATATACAGTTCAAAAAGGTTAAACAACAAGTCCAGCAATAGCCTTACGCTGCTTAGCAAAAACGAGATAGTGAAGACATTTAGGAGAATGGCTAATGGCATGAACCCAGATCTTGAAATGACTTACATGCTTAGAAAGTACGGTTTTCATGATGTGCAAGATATTAGAGGGTATTTTTTGTACGACGATGGGAAAGGCACAATATACACTCTTTCAATGTTTTCGCAGTACATTGAAAATGTAGCTGACATGTGGCAGTATACTCAGGAGTACTTGAAGGATTTTGTGAAGAAGTACGATGGCAGCGACTTTGTAAGCTTTGTATACAAAAATTGCGGCGATTATATGGGTGAAGTAAAAAGGATATCAGAGCTTATCGCCAACATGCACATTAAGCTGTCGCTCATTAATGAAGGGAATTTTGGCGTTTTAGAACCCAATGAATCTCACATAGATGAGATTACAAATCAGATAATATCCAATTTTAATTTGCTTTTGGATTACATGAAAAATCAGGATTACAGTGACGATGTTGAAAGCCTTATAAAAGAGATAATCGATGACAAAAATTTGTTACTGGAAAGCATCGAAAATATTAAATCTTTAGCGCCATACTTTGGCAAATATTTAAGATGTCATGGAGATTTGCACTTAGAGCAGCTTTTAAAGAAAGAAGACGGCTATATACTTATAGATTTTGAAGGAGAGCCTACAAAATCTATTTCTGAGAGAAGCAGGCACATGTCGCCTTTAAAAGATGTGGCTGGCATGATAAGGTCATTTAACTATGCCGCTTACTCACAGTTTTTTGAGTACAAGGAAAATGGTAAAGGTGGCGTTGATTTAGAAAAAGTAGAAAATCTTTTGTCAACATGGGCAACCGTTATAACAAGCGTGTTTGTTGAAAACTATGTAAATCTAATCAATGAACACGATGCAGATTTAATACCTGATGAAAGATACATTACTGCCATTTTAGCCTTGTTTAAGCTGGATAAAGCTGTGTTTGAAGCAATTTACGAGGTCAATAACAGGCCATCTTGGTTTAAGATACCGCTAAAAGGCATTATTGAGTGCATAGATGAATTAAAAAATATTTCAAGTTTGGAGGTATACAATGGATAATTTGAGAGTCACGTTATTTACAAATGAATTTCCGCCTAATATTTACGGTGGCGCGGGTGTCCATGTGGATTATTTGACGAGGGAATTATCAAAGCTTATGAATGTTGATGTCAGGTGCTTTGGAGATCAGGACAATCATTTTGAAAACATGGAAGTAAAAGGCTATAGAGAATGGGAGATGTTGAAAAAAGCTTCTGACGATAAATTTAAAAAAGTGTTAGGACCATTGACTACCGACATTGCCATGGTCAGTGATGCGGTTTCGTCACATATTGTCCACTGCCACACATGGTACACGTTTATGGCAGGCTTTCTAGCGAAGATGCTTTACGATATACCGCTTATTGTCACCATTCATAGCTTAGAGCCTCTGAGGCCTTGGAAGGAAGAGCAGCTTGGAAATGGGTATCACTTAAGCACATGGATGGAGAGAACAGGTGTTGAGGCGGCTGACAAGATAATAGCTGTGTCCAATGATTCCAAGAAAGATATCATGAAGTGCTACAATGTGCCGGAAGACAAGATCGAGGTTATCTACAATGGGATAGACTTAAATCAATACAAGAAGGCGGATTCAAACATGGCAAGGGAAAAATACGGAATAGATGGAAGGTACATCTTATTTGTAGGAAGGATATCAAGACAAAAGGGAATAATCCACCTTATAGATGCTGTAAAATATTTGCCACAGGATGTAAAAGTCGTATTGTGCGCTTCATCACCTGATACACAGGAAATCAAGGAAGAGATGGAGGAAAAAGTCAAGCTTTATGAAAACATCATCTGGATTGACAAGATGGTTTCAAAGGAAGAAGTCATAGAGCTTTACAGCAATGCCGATGTTTTTGTATGTCCATCCATATACGAGCCTTTTGGCATTATAAATCTTGAGGCAATGGCATGCAGCACGCCAGTTGTTGCCAGCGCCACAGGTGGAATAAAAGAAGTAGTCGTAGATGGAGAAACTGGATTCTTAGTGGAGCCCGGCAATTCTTATGAATTAGCTGAAAAGATCAATATTCTACTTAATGACAGGGATTTGGCTGCTTTATTCGGCGCAAACGGCAGAAGGAGAGTAGAAGACATGTTTAGTTGGGAATCAATTGCAAAAAAGACTTATGACCTTTACAAAAATGTCATCGAAAATTACAAAAAATAAATTGATTTTTTGAGAGCCTAAAGGCTCTTTTTTTATTGTGCCACTTGCTTTTAAATTTCGCGATAAAGTTGTATACTATTATATAGAAATTTTTGATTGGAAGGTAATTATGGAGAACACTAATATCTTATACAGTTTAATAATAGATTACGGTTATTTGGCATTGTTTCTGTCATTGCTGGTTGAAGGCACCGGAATGCCAGGGCCTGTTGAGATACTCTTTCTTGCGGCAGGCTACCTTATATCAAGAGGACAGATGAGCTTTTTGGCTGTGGTTTTGATTGCAGCATTAGGAAATGTCTCAGGAAATGTATTAGCGTACATAATAGGTGCCAAATCAGGCAGGACTTTTGTAGAGAAGTATGGACATTTTTTTAAGATAACTGTTAAAGATTTAGAAGGCATGGATCGGTGGTTTTCAAAGTATGGTGGTGTTACTAATCTTTTAGGGCGCCTCATAGGGCTGCCAAGGACACCCGCTATCTGGGCTTCAGGCATAACAAGGATGGACTTCAAGTCGTTTTTTGTGTTTTCTGCCATCGGCGATCTTTTGTGGTCACTTTTTTGGACGTCTGTTTCGTATTTAGTGTCGATGCAGATTTTGAAGATAGACTTAATAGGCAGGACGTACCCATGGTGGAGTTATTTATTAATGCTTGTAGGCTTTATCCTATTTATGTACGTCGTTTGGAGGATATTTTTATGGATGAAAGAAAGATACTTGACATAGAGATAAAGATAGTGAGGGATGTAAAGACTCTTTTAAGCATCAAGGATATATGGCATCAGCTTGAGGAGAATTCTAAAGTGTACCCTTTCAACACTTTTGAATGGGTCGTAAATTGGTGGAAGTATTTTGGCGGCGGTAAAAGGCTGTGGATTCTTTTGGTGGTTGGTGACCAAGGCCCTATTGGAATAGCGCCCTTTATGATTACATTTGGTGAGATGGGACTTCCTGTAAAGAGGATAAAATTCATAGGATCTAATAACAGCGATTACCTCGACTTCATAGTGAGATACGGATATGAAGATGTGTTTTATCGTACACTTGTAAAGTATCTGGAGTCAACGATAGACAGGTTTACAGTGTTAGACTTGGAGCACCTTCCAGAAAGCAGCGGCATATACCCGTATATAATGGATAGCTGGCTTTACTACGATTACGATATTCAAGATGTATGTCCATATATAAAGCTGCCTGCAACATGGGATGAATATTTAAGCACTCTTGATGGCAAATTTAGAAGAAATATAAAGTACGAGATCAAGAGATTTTTCACAAAGTGCGATGGAAGTTTCATGTGCGTCGCAGATGAAAATGAGATAGATGATTCAATGGATAGACTAATAGAGCTGCATCAGGCAAGGTGGAGAAAACGACGTATGCCGGGTGCATTTTATTCTAAGAGGATTAGGGATTTTCACAAGGCTTTGGCATTTGATTTTTTCAATAGAGGCATTTTAAGCTTGTTTGAATTAAAAGACAATGATAAAATCGTTGCAAGCTTATTAAGCTACCATGTAGGTAGAAAAAGGTATTACTACATAAGCGGATATGATTTGGATTACAGCAGATTAAGCGTTGGAGCTGTAACATTAGGTTTATCGATAAAGCGCTCAATAGAAGTCGGAGATGAAGTCTACGATTTTTTAAGAGGGGATGAAAAGTACAAAGAAGATTGGACTAAGGATAAAAAGAGGAACATGAGGCTTGTCGCTTCATATCCTTCTATTGCAGGCAGGTTTTGCCTTTACTATATAATTGCTGAAAATAAAATAATAAACAAAATAAAAGATAGGTTCAGCCATGACTGAACCTATCTTAATAAAATGTATTAAGGTAAGAGGCAAGTTTAATTTGTAGCTTTAGCGTATTTTAAGTTTATTGGATCTGTGTAGGCAGGGACTACGATGCTTTTAGATGTCTGTATGTCCACTTTTATCCCATAATATTTAAGAGTATCTACAATGCCGCCTTTGAGATTTAATGAAGCTTCTAATGTGTCAGGGTTTCCAATCGCCTTTATGACGTATGGAGGAGCATATCTTGTAGAATTTATGTTGATGGTAGGACCTACACACCTTATTTCAGATGTAGCTATAAGCCTTTGGTCATTTATAGATATGGCTTCAGCTCCACCTGCTTTTAGCTCATTTACTACTTTTATCAGGTCTTCATCGTGTACCAAAAACATATTTGGGTCTTCTCCATCTTTTGGCTGAAGGTCGCTGTCGTTTAAAGTGACTATGACTCCTGGACCAGTCATGGCAGTAAAACCTGCAAGCTCTTTGTATTTTTCTACATCTTGCGACAGAGCATTTAAAGTCGCCTCATATTTTGATGATGAGCTGTTTAATTCATCAAGCTTTTTATTGAGATCTGCTACTTGCTGTTTTAAGGCATTTCTTTCATCAGTCATGTTCTGCAGTTCGCTGCTTAGCTCATCAACATTTACGCTGCTTCCGCGAGATGTATCTGCTGCAGTCTTTACACTGCCTTGTATAGTCTTAAATTCCATTGATATCATAAAGCCCATTATTAGAAATACCATCACAAAAGAAACAACTTGAAAAACCTTACCCTTCATTTTTTCATCCTCCCCATGGGCTAATATATCCATTTATGAAAACTTCATTTTCATTCTATATATAATAATATCACGTATAAAGATAAAATTTATTAAAAAAATATTAATATTGTGTTACATTATATTAACATTTCATAAACTACTTTCTGAAGTCCGCTATTTAAGCCCTTTCTGGGCTTATTTTACTATTGCAGTAATGGCATGTACTGTTATTTTACTGCAATAATAAAATAAGCCCTTTAGGCTTATTTTACCCATTTTGCAAAAAATTTTTCATTTTATGTTTTGTGTCCTCCATAAGCGTGTTTGTGACATCTGTGTAAATATCCATTGTTGTTTGAAATCTTGCATGACCCAGAAGTCTTTGTGCAGCTTTTGGGTGTACACCACGTTCTGCTAACTTTGTTGCATAAGTGTGGCGTAGCACATGCGGACTTGCGGAGGGCACACCTGCTTCTTCACGAATTTTCTTAAACATCACTGCAATTGTTACAGGGTTCAGTGGTGTTCCTTTAGAAGTAATAAACACAAAATCTGTATTTACATTTATAGCTTTTAGCCAGAGGTCATAAAGCTTTTTGTAATTTTCCATTACTGGCAAAGCATCATCTGGAAGCGGCACAGTCCTATAAGCATTGACTGTTTTTGTATCTGTTTCCATAAAGCTATAATGACCATCTGGTTGACGTGTGTATTGTATTTGACGGTTTACTGTGATTGTTTTGTTTTCAAAGTCAATGTCAGACCATTTCAACCCAAGCAGTTCACCCCGGCGTAAACCAGTGGTCATTGCCAAAACAATGTACGGATAGATAAAATACTTTTTAGCGGTTTCTAAAAATCTGTCCCGTTCCTCTGGTGTAAGGGACTTCCGCTTTTTCAGTTTTGGCATAGGGTGGTTAGTGCCTTCATCTGGGTTTTCTTTTATTATGCGTTGTTTTACAGCTAATTTTAGGGCAGCCTTCACAATTATATAGATATTGTATAGTACCCCTGGTTTATCAATTAAAGAATTATAGAGCATTTGCAATTGTGTTGGTTGTAACTGTTGTACTAAAATACTACCGATAGAGGGGTCGATGTACTTTTGTATTTTCTGGAGATAATTATTATAAGTTGTTTGGCTGATGTTATATTTTTTATACACATCAAGCCATGTATGAACTAATTGTGATACAGTTATTGTGTTTGGGTCAACATATTCCCCAGACAAAGCTTGAAGTTGTAGTTCTCTTATTTTAGTAACAACGTCCTGTTTTCGGCGTCCATACACAGTTTTGCGTTTACCATTGATAGTGTTGTCCAGCCCATGTTCCGTTAGGACGCTGATATATAGTTCCTTCTCCGTTAGCACGACGTTTAGGCATTTAGCTCACCTGCCACTTTGTATGGTCTGGGTTCTTTTAATACAGCTACTACCTTTCCCACAATACGGAATTTATCTGTGAATGGTATCGGTTTATAATCTGGGTTGGCAGGCATGAGAAAATACTGATTGCCTTTCTGCACAAAATACTTGATAGTAACTTCACCTTCCTCAGTGGCTGCTATAACCATATCACCATGTTCTGCCGTTGCGCTGGAGGTAACAAAAACAGTATCTCCGTCATCAATGCCTGCATATATCATGCTATCACCCTTTATGGTGACTGCAAAGTCAACTTCGTAATCTGACGGTGTTACTACCCAATCTGCGATGTTGTCAGTTCCAACACTATTAGGATACCCAGCAGGTATTCTGTTGTCATATAAAGGTACATAGTTTATGGGCTTGCTCTCAAGCAGGATTTTCTTTAAGGTTTCTTTCGCAGTTTCGACTGTTTTTGAAGCTTCATTTAATCTATTGACAAAATTCGGTATTTCATTAAAAGAAGCCTTTGCGATTTCACCTTTAATTTTTTCAAAGCTTTTTACAGCGTTGTTGTAGCTCTCCAATATTGTACTAATGTTTTCATCAGGTGTGCTATTCATTAGCTCACTTTCAGGTATGTTAAAGTAACTTGACAATTTTTGTATTACTTCTCTGCTTGGGTTTCTTTTGCCAGACAAGTATTTGATTATGGTTACTTCTGCCACATCTGCAATTGAAGCTAACTGTTTATTTGTTAGATTGTGCATTTCTTTTAAGCGTCTTAGAGTAATGCTAAAGTTGTTGTTGTTATTGTTATTGTTATTGTTCATCATAAGCCTCCTTTCATAAAATTAAAATTTGTATTTTATGTACTTGGCATACTGTATAATATAGTGTATACTATACATATACAACAGCAATAACAATTATTTGTTTACAGTTTATATTATGTTTTGCGTTCATTGTGTATTATATGCCTCATAATATTTTTTGTCAATAAAATTTATACAACTAATAGTTGTACATAACTAAAGATAAAGGAGGTGCTTATTTACTTGTACAGCTTTGGCAATACACTACGTCATGTACGCACACAGAAAGATATACCACAAAAATTGTTGGCGTACCGTATCGGTGTAGTACAACAAATGATAAGCCTTTTGGAAATAAACAAAAGGCGTTGCCCACCAGACATTGCCGTAGCAGTAGCCAAGGAACTAAATGCACCAGAGCTTTTAATTAGCTATTGCAATGACTGCCCACTACACTGTGTAAAGGAGGGTTGAATTAATGAGGCTTTCACTGAAAGTCCAATCGGATGGCAAAGTTGCAGGTTACTTTGCTGACCAGTTAACAGTTAGAGAAAAGACTAACCTGCAAAGTATTGGTGGCAGATACAATAAGCAATTGCACAAATGGTTTCTGCCACTGGATATTGACATCAATGGTTTGTACGGAATAGCAGATAGTATACAGTTTGACGAAAGTGTTGAAAAGTACCTTCAAGAAAAATCCAGTCAAAGAATTACACTTGCAAAAATCATTTCAGGAGAAACTCCACGATTGAAATATGGCAGTATGTTAGACGACTATCAAAAGGCAGGTGTGGGTTTCCTAATAAATGCTAAACATGCAATACTGGCAGACGATGCTGGGCTTGGAAAAACATTGCAAACAATTGCAGCTTTTCTGGAGATTAATGCCCAAAAGGTATTGGTTGTGACTAAAAAGTCACTCATATACAACTGGGTCTATGAAATGAAAAATGGTTCAATTTAGAAGCACAAGTGTTTACAACCACGTCTAAAACTTTACCAGACAGTAGAGTTATCGTCACAAATTACGAAAGCGTGATGATTAAGCTGGACTGGTTTAAAGATGTTGATTGGGAGGTTGTTGTGTGCGACGAAGATGCTTATATAAAGAATAGAAAAGCAGCCAGAAGTAAGGCAATAGCGACAATAACTAAAGATGTGCCTCATGTATGGTTGTTGACAGCAACACCAATGATAACAATACATCTGAAATATGGCTTTTGCTTCATGTACTTTATCCAGAAAAGTTTACCTCATTCTGGAAGTTCTGTGAGCAGTATTGCTATATGTAAAATGGATATTTTGGTGACTAAGGCACAGAACGAATAATTGCAGTGTACTGCAATTTTACTGCAACCAGAGAATAAACTATATAAACTGTATGAACACAAAAGACAAAAGTTTGGAAGGGAAACCTTGATTTATCAAGGTTTTGAAGGAGGTGATAGTGTAAGACTTTGCCCAAAAATAAATATTAATATTGTGTTACAGATCAGTAATAAATTCATTTTTTTGAATCATTGTTCTTCCTTGTTTACTTTATTTTCTTCAGTCCCATTTTTTAAAGCCAATATTTCTTCCAAATCTTTGTTGTACTTGTCAATTTTAAGCATGGTGCTTTTGTATGCCAATATGTCTTCTTCATTTTTCTGTATGCATTTTATCAAAGATTTTTTCACGCTGTCAAAGAGAGTGTCGTAGCTCATGTAGTCGTGTATGTCTAAATCCTCTATTTTTTCTGTTGCCAATTGGTCATTTTCCACTTTATAAAGGTAAAAGCTTCCGTCTGATTTTAAAATTATTTTTTCGTCTATGCCTTTGTCGTAGATTATGATTCCTTCTCCTGTGGCAAATGTTTTGCCGCTGTAGCTTCTTAATGTTACATTATCATTGGCTATGTATTTTTTTAGTGTCAGCAGTATTTCTTTTACCTCTTTTATGGATTTGCCCAATACTTCCTGCATCTTTTTGCTGGCTTCTTCTTTGTCTTTTTCGCTTTCTGTAAGTCTTTCCATCAATTTTTTTATCTCATCTATATCGCTCATTTAAACTCAATCCTTTCGCAAGACATTCATATACTTACTTCTAATATTCCACTTGTAGTAATTTTTAAACCAACAATCTACGATTTGATACCAAAAAAAAAAAATACAAACCATGCGTCAATAGAAATTGACGGCAGTATATTAAAGCAGTATAATGAATATATGGAAAAACAAAAGGGCAATATAACCTGACTTTTGCAGCAAAAAAGGATAAAAAAAGCCCCTAAGCCCTTTAAAATGAAGGCTTTCGGGCTTTCTGTTTTTGTCAAAAAGTTGTAGTGGAAATGTCATTTTTTTACTTCTCCTAAAATTTTTTTAATCTCTCCTAATGTCATAATCTTTTTCCCAAAATCAATGCCTAATTCTTTACCTATATCTTCAAGAACATCATTATTAAAATCAAACAGATAATAATTTTCTTGTATGTAACTGCAGGATGCTTTTGCTAGACTCTCAAGTATAGCTGAAACAGAATATTTTCCTTTTAATCTATATTCAAGTATTCTCACAATTACAAGTGATATAAAGCATATCAGAAAATGAGCATCAATATGTTCCCTCAGTGATAAATAAACTGGTCTGCTTTCGATATCACTTTTAGTTATCTTAAAAGATTCTTCTATCTTCCAAAGTCCACGGTACATTTCAATAATTTTATCATCAGATTCTTTGTATTCACTAGTAACTATTGCATAATATCCATCAAATTTTTCTTCTTCTTTTAGCCTTTCCTCATCAAATGTTAAATGCTGATGAGCACTTTCTAATATTTCGCCGGTTTCTTCATCAAAAATGAGATTCTTTACATATTTGGAAGCACCGTATGATGTAGCTCTATTGTATTTTGCTGGATTTTTAATTAGGTCTTTTGCTTTCTCTATGGTAGCAGCTCGTTCATATTTTGCTTTTAAAGCATATTCTTCACTATAGAAAATAACCTGTTTTTCATCAACTACCTTTTTCATTTTTTTGCCTTTAGTGGTGGTTACTAATATTTCTCTTGGATAAAGTCTGGATTTTATCTTGAAGCTATCTCCTCTGTGTGTATATCCGTTTTCGTCAAGGACATATTTCTTAAATTCCTTATCTGCACAACGAACAGAATAGCTGAATACATAACCATTACCAGCAGATAAAGTATACCAAATGTTATCGCCAGTGATGATACCTTTATCAGCAACTACAATAATTCTTCCCAAAGAATAATCATGTTGTATTTTCCTTAACATAGGCATAAATGTAGTTTTATCTAGAGCATTGCCAGGAAAAAGTTTATATGTAATAGGTATACCATTGGTGTCCATAAATAATCCCATCTGCACAATTGGATCTGGCCTGTGTTCTTTAGAAACGCCTTTTTTACGCAATTCGTCTTGTTCATCAATTTCAAAATAATAGTTGGTAACATCGTAATAAACCAGATTAGTATTTCGTTCATATAAAGACTTAATATGCTCATGAACCCAAAGTTGCAAAGCATTACTATGTTTGTTAAAAAAAGATAGACATCTGTAGACATCATCCAAAGAAAAATCAAACCTCTCAAAGAATATATCTCTATTCTCATAAGTCTTTTTCTTTGAAGCAGGATACAATAAACGTGAAAATACGAGAAGTTTCATAATAGCATTAGAATCATACTCTTCTTTTGAATGACGCTGCCTGTTTTTCAAAAATTTGTCCAATTCAAGTTCATGATAAATCTTACTAAATGCAGCGTAGCCAAAGTTTTTACGATCATTCGTATTAATCAAAAGTCTTTCATTAGGAGAAAAACTAAGAGTAATTGGAGTCTTTTTCATGGCTTTTTGTTCATTCAATTCTTTAACCTTTTGTTCAAAAAAAGCGATTGGATCATCGTATTGTTTTTGAAGCTCATCGAGGTATCCAAGCGATTCAATAGTAACAGTCCTTGTATGCCCTCTTTCTTTATCACGATATCCATCTGCAATAGATAGGTATATTCTTCCGGAACTGCGTCTACTTTTCTTTAAATACACATTAAACTCCCCCAATAAAATTCAATATAACTATATTATACCACAATCCATAATAATCCGCAACCAAAATATGACAAAAATTTAAAAAAATTTTACCCAAAATCGTTAGTAAAATTGCTGGTTCCGGGTTACGCTACATAAAATTTTGCTGCAAAACTAGGGTAAAAAAAATACAAACCATGCGTCAATAGAAATTGACGGCAGTATATTAAAGCAGTATAATGAATATATGGAAAAACAAAAGGGCAATATAATATTAAAAGGGAAATATAAACCTGAATATAAGGAAAAGTTGCTTAATTTAGCCAAATTTTTTACTGATAATGGCTTTGTTCCTACTGAACATGCATTGAATGAAATACTTGGGAAAACAGCTTCTGGAAGATTGCCAGATGACAAACAGATGTTATTGGATGTATTACAAAATGGTGAAAATTATATTGAACCTAATGGCAATATAGTCAGGTATAAAAATGGCATATCAATACATATCGATAAAGAACATGGCTGGATAATTACTATAACTCCAAGGAAACGAATAGTAAAGGAATGGAGGCGAATTAATGAGTAATGTCGCAATGCAATTAATAGAAATTTGTCGGAAATATGTAAATAATAATTTAAACATAAATGAATTTATCGAAGACTTTCAAGTGCTTTATGAACAAAAGCAAGATTTATTGACAGATGAAGAAATGAGCTTGTTTGATGATATTTATATGGCTTGTGAATACTATGAACAGGATGAAAATATAAGAAATGAATATCACTTGTATATTGGAGAAAATGAATTAAGACAAAAAGTGCAAAAACTTGTAAAAAAGTTAGCAGCATAATAAACCGCTAAGGCATGATAGCTAAAGCGGTATTTTTATGCAATTAAAAGGATGAAATGATATCTGATAAACTGCGAAAAAGTATTTTAGAAAATAACTATAAAGATAATATTTCAAATCAATAAGGACAAAATAAGATTAAAATTTAGACAATTTCATCAAAACTATGTTATAATATTATTAAAGGAAAATACATATTATTTAGGAGGCGATGTAATGAGCAAGGTAGCAATAATAGGATCTGGTTTTGTAGGTGCAACATCGGCATTTACGCTGGCATTAAGTGGGACTGTGACAGATATCGTGCTGGTGGATTTAAACAAGGACAAGGCTATAGGCGATGCACTGGACATAAGCCATGGCATACCGCTAATACAGCCTGTAAATGTGTATGCAGGTGACTACAAAGATGTGAAAGGCGCAGATGTAATAGTTGTGACAGCAGGTGCTGCTCAAAAGCCGGGAGAGACACGGCTTGACCTTGTAAAGAAAAATACAGCCATATTTAAGTCCATGATACCTGAGCTTTTAAAGTACAATGACAAGGCCATATATTTGATTGTGACAAATCCCGTAGATATACTGACGTACGTTACATACAAGATTTCTGGACTTCCATGGGGCAGAGTTTTTGGTTCTGGCACCGTTCTTGACAGCTCAAGGTTTAGATACCTTTTAAGCAAGCACTGCAATATAGATCCGAGAAATGTCCACGGAAGGATAATCGGCGAGCATGGTGACACAGAGTTTGCAGCATGGAGCATAACAAACATATCGGGTATATCATTTAATGAGTACTGCAGCATATGCGGACGCGTCTGCAACACAAATTTCAGAAAGGAAGTAGAAGAAGAAGTCGTAAATGCTGCTTACAAGATAATAGACAAAAAAGGTGCTACATACTATGCTGTGGCAGTTGCAGTAAGAAGGATTGTGGAGTGCATCTTAAGAGATGAAAATTCCATCCTCACAGTATCATCTCCATTAAATGGACAGTACGGCGTGAAAGATGTTTCATTAAGCTTGCCATCTATCGTAGGCAGGAATGGCGTTGCCAGGATTTTGGACTTGCCTTTATCTGACGAAGAAGTGGAGAAGTTTAGGCATTCAGCAAGTGTCATGGCAGATGTCATAAAACAATTAGATATATAATCAAATTATGTTGGGAGGCTTCACATATGTGTGGTGAGGCCTCTTTTTATGTATATAAGGGATGCAATGTGGAAAATCTAATAACGGTGATGCAAAATGCAGAATATGAGCCCGCAAGAGATTATATCGAGTGCCTTTAAGAAGGCTAAAAATTACGAAGATGTGATACACAAAAAGGCAAAAGATTACGGCAAAAACATACCGGATAGTCAAGTTAAAGGAGTATTGAAACAGATAGAGATTACTGCCTTAAACCATGTAGACAAGATTGTCGCTGCTGAAAAGACGATGCAGATAGATTCCCTCGTGAAGAAAAATATGTCTTATGATATGATGGATGCATTGCAGGATATAGAGAAGGATTTGATAAATCAGCAGATGTTCTACAACGAAAATCTAATAAACATAACCAATCCGTATGTGAGGCAGATATTCACTCAGATGAGGGATGATGAGATGCGATTTATCACTATCATACAGCAGAACATAGAATCGTTAAAGTCAAAGCCGACTGAGCCCAACAGCATAGTATATACGACGCCGAGGGAAAATAAATGAAAGTAGCTATTATAGGAGCAGGCTCGGCAGGCTTAACTGCAGCTATAAGGCTTGAATCTTATGGGATAAAGCCTGATATATTTGAGAGAAAATCGAAAGTCGGCGATGCTTTTAACCATGTAGGAGGACTTTTAAATGTCATAAATAGGCCAATAAATGATCCTTTAGAGTATCTAAAAAATAACTTTGATGTAGCTATTGCACCGCTTAACAACATAGACAAGATTGTGATGCATGGGCCAACAGTCACTCGCACAATTAAAGGCAGAAGGCTTGGATACTTTATGCTGAAAGGGCAAGGAGAATTGTCAGTAGAAAGCCAACTATACAAGAAATTAAAGACAAATGTCAATTTTGATGTCCACGCAGACTACAAGAACCTAAAGGAAATTTATGATTATGTCATTGTAGCAACTGGAAATCATCAGATACCAAATGAGTTAGGATGTTGGCAGACGCTTGTTGATACGAGGCTTAAAATTGCTGAGGTAATCGGTAAATTCGACCCGAATGCGCTTATAATGTGGATGAATACAGTCTACTGCAAAAGCGGTTATGTATACCTCGCTCCTTTTGATGATAAAAGGGCCGTTTTAGCGCTTATAGTTCCTTACATCACAAAGGAGGAAATAGACAGGTATTGGGAGACGTTTTTAAAAATAGAGAAGATCGGCTATGACGTAGTAAGTGTGTACGACTATGAGCATATATCAGGCAATGCGTTTCCGCATACATACGAAAACATGTACTTTGTAGGCAATGCAGGAGGGGCCATAGAGCCATTCTTGGGTTTTGGTCAGTTTGCATCAATTTTAGGTGGCGCTTTGGCAGCAAAAAGCATCGCAACAGGTTGCAACTTTGAAAATGAAATGGCGTATCTTACAAATGCAAATTTAAAACTTTTAGAGTTCAGGAAAGCCATCGACACGGTAGATAACGATAAGATAGACAGGCTTATAAAGTTTTTGACAACGCCACTCATAAAGCAGCTTATTTACGATACAAATTTTAACATAGTAAAGTATTCTTCATTCATAATACGGTACGCTGTCAATGAATTATTTAAGTTTTAATGTTGATAAAAACTACATGAAAGGAATTTTAGGCTATGAAAGTTGCCATAATAGGAGCAGGGATATCAGGGCTCGCATGTGCTCATGAGCTTGAAAGACTTGGAATAACGTGTGTGATTTTTGAGAGAAAAAATGCTATAGGGACGATTCAGCCTAACATCGGTTCATTTTTAAACATGGAAGATAGGCCGATTAAAGATCCCGTTTACTACTTTAGGCGTACTTATGGCATATCATTGACGCCTGTTGAGAAGATGACTCAAATCATCATGCATTCTCCAAAGTACACTTCATCAGTAAAAGGAAATCATGGGTATTTCGTCTTGAGAAGCAAAGATGCGGATTCACTTGACAATCAGTTGGCAAGAGGCGTAAAGTCAAAGGTAAACTTTAATGCAGACCCTGATTACAAAGAACTTTCAAGGGAATTTGACTTTGTAGTAGTGGCTACTGGAAATTCTGGGATACTGGAAAAGCTTACAGAGTGGAGAACCACCGTTACTACGTGGATAAAAGGTGCCACAATCTTAGGAAATTTTGAACCACATACGGCAGAGATGTGGTTTAACACTGATTACGCAAGATCTGGGTACGGATACATCATGCCTTTTGATAAGACTAAAGCATCTTTAGGGCTTATAACGACATACTTACAGCACGGTGAATTAGACAGTCTATGGCAGCTTTTTTTAAAAACTGAGAGATTTAGCTATGAGATGGTGGAGACCTATGAATTGGAACTAAATACAGGTATTGCTAAACAGCACAAAATCGACAATGTATATTTCGTTGGAAATGCCGCTGGATTTTTAGATCCACTTTTAGGGCTCGGAGCATTTCACGCTTTAGAAAGCGGTATTTACGCTGCAAGATCAATTGCAACAGGTGAAGACTATGAAAAAATGGTCAAAACTATAACTGATAAAGTACAAATGCTTTCAGATTACAGAGATAAACTGGATAAATTCAGTAACAGCGATTATGACAGAATGGTTAAGATATTAGGCATGCCGCTTATTAGGCATATAGTGTATAATACAAACATAGACGTGATAAAGTACGGGCACACCATGCTGAAGTTTATAAAGTAAAAGCTTAAAAGGCTAAAGTCACCTTTTAAGCTTTTTTTCATAGGTTCCACAGAGATAGTCCTGTGTAGTCGTCATCGACCCTTTCTAAGTTGTTTTCGCCGTAATCTACGATGACAAATTCAGCAGCGAATATTTTTGTGCCTTCCATGAGATGACCGCCAAAGGCATTTCCGTTTTCATCAGCAAGAATTATATGTACATGGGGAAATGGCTTGCCATCTTTTAAGGATATATTTCCTATGGCACTTAGTATTTCCATGTGTTCGTTTTTCTCGATAAATTTGTACTCTTTTGTAGATTGGTTAAAGTAGCCGAAACGAGCCTTTTTTACTGCACCTATAATCCTTATCTCACCAGATCTTATATTCTCATTTGTTATGAAATTTGTTATCTCCTGTAAAAGATCGTTATCGTACTTAAAGCGTCCCATAAACCTTCTTTTCACATCTATATTAATATGACCCATACAAAAACCTCCTTAATTGAATTTATGTGAGCGCTGTCACTGCATTAATTCTCATACATATTATACCACAGCATATTCTGAAAAAATATGTCAATGAGTCTTTTTGTGAATATAATAGTACAAAAATTGAATGAAAGGTTGTGTTACAATGCCGTATTGCCCATCTGGAAGGTATTACACAGTAGAGCCCGGTGATACATTGTGGCTTATATCTCAGAAGATAAATAGACCTGTAGATGACATTATAAGAGTGAATCCTGGCATAGATCCAAATAGATTGATGGTAGGACAAGTAATATGTTTGCCGTCCATAATACCTTATGGCAAAACGACAGAATGCCCAACAGGAATATACTGGGAAGTAGCACCTGGAGATACCCTTTATAAAATCGCAAAAACTGTAGGCACTACTGTCGATAAAATTCTCGCCCTAAACCCATATATAGATCCAAATAACCTTGTAGTAGGGCAAGTGATATGCTTGCCTTCACCAGGATAAAATTAATATGGGCAAAGTAGCATATACATGAGAAAAATTTATTTAAGCTGCAGAGTTAAATTTTAATCATTATATAAATTTTAAAATTAATCAATATATAATTGTATAAATTAATTAATGATTGTATAATGTAATTAGAGGAGGTGCTTTATATGATAGTTAATGCCACAGAATTCAAAACAAGAGCAGGAAAATACTTGGATATTGTGGAAAAAGAGGAGATAATAATAACGCGAAATGGTAAAGAAGTAGCAAAATTAGTGCCTATAAGAAAAGATGGCACTCCAAATGCTGATTTTTTATATGGTTTATTATCAAACTGTGAAAATAAAGATGTAACAAAAGAACAAATTAGAGCTGAAAGGATAAATGAGAAATACAAATAATCTTACCTAAATGGCGAGCCGCTGTAAGTGAATTTGTGAAAAATACAAGTTTTGCTGTATAGATAGACAAAGAGAGGGGGTAAAGCACATTCATCTCCATAGATAATATTGCATGATTGGAGATGAATGTGCAAATTGATGAAAATATTGATTGATACGAATGTTATACTTGATGTATTGCTAAAAAGAGAGCCTTTTGCTAAGGATGCATATACTATATTTAAAATGGCAGATGAAAAGGTCGTAACAGCATATATATCTGCATTTGCAGTTACGGATATATATTATTTTATCAATAAAAATCTCAATCATGATACTTGTATAAAAGCCATTAAAGCATTATTTAATATCATGAATGTGGTAAGTGTAGCAAAGCAAGATATAGAAAAAGCGATGGCCCTTTCAGAATTTAATGATTTAGAAGATGCCTTACAACTACAATCGTTAAAAAAGATTAAAGGCAATTTTATAGTAACGAGAGATGAAAAATTTCAAAAGTTGACTGATAAGGCAATTTCACCTGGAGATTTTGTACAAAGGGCACTAAAAAGTTTTAAAGATTAAAGTTGCCAAAATAAATTTTCAAATTTCAAAGATGATAAATTCAAGCAAAAAAATTTTTAACATTAACTTGACAATCATCATTGGCAGTTATATAATTAAATTAAACAAATGTTAACGTGAACAAAAATTTCGTGGGAGAGCTGATTTTATGAAGAATTTTATGGATGAAGATTTTCTATTAGACAACGAAGTTGCTGTTAAACTATTTCATGATTATGCTTCAAAGATGCCTATATTTGATTTTCACTGTCATTTGAATCCTAAAGATATTTACGAAGACAAAAAATTTAAAAACATCACGGAAGTTTGGCTATATGGCGATCACTATAAATGGAGACTTATGAGAAGCAATGGCGTCGATGAAAAGTATATTACAGGTGATGCTGATGATTACAGCAAATTTTTAGAGTTTGCAAAGACTATGCCTATGGCTATCGGCAATCCTGTTTTTCATTGGACACATTTAGAGCTTCAGCGGTACTTTGGCGTCAATGAGCTTCTAAATGAGAAAACAGCTCCAATGATATGGGAAAAAGTTAACGCTGTATTAAATAGCAGCGATTTCAGTGTAAGAAACATCATTAAGAATTCAAACGTAAAGATATTGTGTACAACAGATGATCCGACAGATAGCCTTGAGTATCACAAACTTTTGAGAGATGATGAAAGCTTTAGTGTAAAGGTTTTGCCTGCATTTAGACCTGACAAGGGTATAAACATTGACAAGGACGATTTTAAAGACTGGGTCAAAAAGCTTGAAGAAGCAAGTGGAATGGCCATTGAAGATTACCAGGATTACTTAGATGCATTGAATTCACGACTGGAGTACTTTGACAGCTTAGGATGCAGGCTGTCAGATCACGCTCTCGACTTTGTAGCTTATGAAGAGTCTTCTGATGAAGAAGTCGATGGTATATTCAAAAAAGCCTTGAATGGAGAGAAACTTTCTCAAATCGAGATAGATAAGTTTAAGACGAATATACTTCAATTCTTAGGAAGAAAGTACAAAGAGCTTGGATGGGCCATGCAGCTTCACATTGCAGCATTGAGGAATACAAATACCAGGATGTTTGAAAACTTAGGACCTGACACAGGTTACGACTCCATAAATGATGTTAATATAGCTTATCCGTTATCTAAGCTTTTGGATTCATTAGAAGCTACAGGAGAACTTCCTAAGACCATATTGTACACATTAAACCCAAAGGACAACTACGTTTTGGCAACCCTCATGGGAAGCTTCCAAGGAGAAGGGATTCCAGGGAAAATGCAATTTGGCTCTGCATGGTGGTTTAATGACAACATCGATGGAATGAGGGAGCAGATGAGGACGCTGGCAAATGTAGGACTTTTAAGCAAATTCGTTGGAATGGTTACTGATTCGAGAAGTTTTCTATCATACCCAAGACATGAATACTTTAGAAGGATACTGTGCAACTTGATTGGACAGTGGGTAGATAAAGGTGAGGTTCCTTACGATATAGATTTATTAGGGAAGATAGTTGAAGACATTTCTTATAACAATGCGGTAAATTATTTTGGAGTATAGTCTTCTATAATGAATGTGGAAGGTGCTTAAGATGAGCGTTACAATAAAGGATATAGCAAAACTTGCAAATGTATCACATACTACGGTTTCCAGAGCTTTAAATGATAGCCCGCAAATAAAAGAGGAGACGAAAGAGAAGATAAAAGAAATCGCCAAAAAGCTTAATTACGTGCCAAATTACAATGCTAAAAGCCTTGTTCTCAATAAATCATATAATATTGGCTTGTTCTTTTCTACAATCTTCAAAGGAACATCCCCAAGTTTCTTCTATGAAACTGTAAGGGGTGTAAACAGCGCAATCAAAAAAAATTACAATCTTATAATAAGAGGGATAGACGAGTACAAAGACTACTCGTCTATCGAGAAAAACCGTTTTGATGGGATCATACTTACAAGCCAAAGCGAAAGCGATAATGAATTCATGTACTATGTCATGAGAAAAGGTATACCATTGGTTGTCCTAAATAGGGAAGTCAACGAAAAATCTGTAGTCAATATACTGAGTGAAGAGAAGACAGGAGCTTACAATGCAGTGAAGTACCTTATTGAAAATGGCCATAGGGATATTGCCATAATTGAAGGCAAGGAAGGTTTCAAATCGACTGTAGATAGAAAAGATGGCTTTTTGAAGGCACTTATTGAAAGCAAAATACTTATTAACAATGATTACATCGTAAGTGGAGAGTACGACATAGAAAGCGGCTACAGCGCCATGAACAAGCTTTTAAAGCTAAAGAAAAAACCGACAGCCGTTTTTTGCTCCAACGATGATATGGCAGTAGGTGCTATAAAGGCCATATATGAAAAAGGCCTTAAGGTTCCTGACGATATTTCAGTGGTTGGTTTTGATGACAGTGAATTTTGTAGATATATAATACCTGCACTTACAACGGTGAGAAAGCCTATAAAAGATGTCAGCCAAAAAGGTGCAGAGATATTGATGTCCATGATTGAAAATGATGAAAACAGCGGAGAAAAGATATACGTGCCTACAAAGTTAAAGATAAGAGATTCTGTAATAGCCGTAAAATAATTTTTGCATAAATCCAGTTAACGTGTGCAAAACAGTTTAAATGAAAAGCTTTAATCAGAAATTGCTGCTGGAAATTAAAAAAGTCATTTGGAGGATTGAAAGCTTTGAACAAAGTTGAAAAGTTTATAGATGACTACATTAAAGATTACAAAAGTTACAAGCCATCATGGAATTACGAAGATGGCTGTGTGCTAAAAGGCGCACTTGATCTTTACAATGCGACAGATGATGAAAAGTACAAAACATTTGTATTAAAATACCTTGATGAATTTATAGAAAAAGACGGCGAGATAAAAGGCTACAACATGGACAATCACCATTTAGACGATATAAATTCAGGCAAAGTGTTATTTGACGTGTACAAAATGACAGGAGATGAGAAGTACAAGAAAGCCATAGAGACGATTTTTAATCAAGTTAAGACACAGCCAAGGACAAATGAAGGCAATTTTTGGCATAAAGATATATACCCTTATCAAGTTTGGCTTGATGGGCTTTACATGGTGATGCCTTTTTACATCAAATACATCAAAAATTTTGGTGACATTCATAGCTTATCTGATATTGTAAGCCAGTTTGGCAATGTGAGAAGGCTTATGTATGACAATGAGAAAAAGCTTTACTATCATGGGTACGACGAGAGCAGAAAAGAAGCATGGGCAGATAAAAAAACAGGTGTTTCTCCGAACTTTTGGGGAAGAGCTGAAGGTTGGTTTGTCATGGCCCTTGTTGATGTGCTGGAAGAGATGGACAAAAGAATGGAGTCTGAAAAAGATCTTCTTCTTAAAATATTCAACGAAGCAATAGATGGACTCATTATTTATCAAGATGAAGAAACAGGCATGTGGTATCAAGTCTTGGACAAAGGCGGTGAAAAAGGAAATTATCAAGAAACATCCGCAACGCTGATGATTTCGTACAGCATACTGAAAGGTGTGAGATTAAACCTTTTGCCGAAAAACTATAAAGACAGTGGCGTAAAGGCATTTGAAGGCACAGTCGATAAATACCTCGTAGAAAATGAAGGGAAATTGATGCTTGGAGGTATATGCTCTGTTGCTGGATTAGGCAACAATCCATACAGAGATGGAAGCTATGACTACTATATATCAGAAAAAGTCGTCTATGATGATCCCAAAGGCGTAGGCGCATTGATGATGGCGTACAGTGAAATAATTAAAATAAATTAAATCTGCATTTGAAAGGGGTGATAAAGGGAGGTCAAAAATCAACAGCTTTGTACATGCAAAATAAAAAAATTTTTTAAGGAGGATCATTTATGAAAAAACTTGTAGCATTAGCACTTGCGGCAGCTCTTGGTATTTCGACGTTGCTTACAGGATGTGGCTCATCAAATAATTCAACGAACCAGAAGAACACAAATAGCAGTACAAAGACATCTGAAAGCCAGCCAGCAAAGCAAATAACTCTTAGGTTTTCATGGTGGGGCGATGACACAAGACATCAAGCGACTTTAAACGCCATAAAGCTTTTTGAGCAAAAATACCCGAATATAAAGATACAGGCAGAGTATGCTGGTTGGGATGGTTATCTTGACAAACAGACAACACAAATGGCAGGTGGCACTGCTGCAGACATAATGCAGATAAACTGGAACTGGTTGCCGCTGTTCTCTAAAGATGGAAATGGCTTCTACGATCTTAATAAGTTGTCAAGCGAGCTGGGATTAGACAATTATTCTAAAGACATTTTAGCTACAGGAACTGTTAACGGTAAACTAAATGGCATACCAGTAGCTATGACTGGAAGAGTGCTGTACGTAAATAAGACGATGTACGACAAATACGGTGCCACGATACCTAAAACATGGGATGACCTTATTAATGATGCTTCAAAGTTCCCGAAAGGCAGTTACCCAATTGTAACAGGCTCTTATGATTCTTGGCTTTTGTCTATGACTTACGCAGAGCAAGAGACAGGAAAACCTTTCCTCACAACAGATGGCAAGCTTAACTTTACTCAAGACGATATAAAGACAGCTTTATCATTCTACAAGACTTTGTTAGACAAAAAAGTCACTACCCCAATTCAATCAATAGCTGCAGAAGGCGGCAATGGACTTGCACCAATAGCACAGCTTCCAAGCTTCTTAAATGGTAAATTTGCAGGCTTGTTTGAATGGACAAGTGCAATATCAAAAGAAGCAACTCCAATAAAGCAGAACAACATGGAGCTTGTGACAGCAGGACTTCCTATGAATTCTGATGCCAAGACATCAGCGGCTATATTAAAGCCATCAATGCTTTTTGCCATCAATAAGGATTGCAAATATCCGAAAGAAGCAGCTACATTCTTGAATTTCATCTTGAATGACCCACAAGGTGTAGAAGCTATGGGCACAAATAGAGGCATACCTGTAAGCAAGGCTGCTTTGGATACGCTTAAAAAAGACGGAAAAATATCAGGCTTAGAGTATGAAGGATTGCAGATATTGGAGTCAAAGCCAGGCTTGCCATTAAGCCCATATCTGGAGGATCCAAAGCTTCAACAAGTATACGATCAGACTATAGACAAAATTTCTTACAACCAAGAAACAGTTGATCAAGCTGCAAAAGAGATGTACACAAATATTCAGAATGTGCTAAGTCAAATAACAAAATAAAACACTGTGGTCAATTTGTGGAACTACAGAGGGAAAACTGTAGTTCCACGCATTTAATTAATTGCATCCACTTTGTATTGATAGGAGGGTTTTAATGGAAAACAGGCGCATAGGGCTTTTATATATACTGCCGTGGCTTATCGGTCTTGTGATATTTACTATATATCCGTTTGTGACATCTTTAATATTAAGTTTCACAAATTACAATATTATTAATGCACCGCAATTTATTGGTATTCAAAATTACGTCAATATGTTTCATGACAGCACATTCTGGACGTCATTTACTGCAACATTGGAGTATGTTGCAATTACAGTACCGCTAAAGCTTATATTCTCGCTTTTTATAGCTTTTATCTTGAATTACAAGCTAAAAGGCATCAATTTTTATCGTACAGCGTATTATGTACCATCGATTCTCGGTGGAAATATTGCTATAGCTGTTTTGTGGAAATTTGTATTTGCAAATACAGGGCTTGTCAATCAGGTTTTGGGAGTATTTGGTATAAAGCCAGTAGGTTGGTTTTCTACAGGTTTAGGAGCAATATTTACCATAAGCGCTTTAAGGGTATGGGAATTTGGCTCTACCATGGTGATTTTCTTGGCAGGTTTAAAAGACATACCGCAAGAGCTTTATGAGGCAGCAGCGGTTGACGGTGCAGGCAAGATCAAAACATTCTTTAAAGTTACCATACCGCTTTTGACACCCATAATATTTTTCAACTTGGTAATGCAGCTAATACAGGCTTTCCAGGAATTCAACGGACCTTACATGATAACGCAAGGCGGTCCTCTGTATAAGACGTATCTTTTGCCAATGATGATTTACGACAACTCATTTAAGTTCTTCAATATGGGATATGGCAGCGCTATATCATGGTTCCTCTTCATAATAATAATGATATTTACAATGTTCGTATTTTCATCGTCGAAGTACTGGGTGTTTTATTCAGATGAAGGAGGAGGCGAGTCATAATGAACAATGAGACAGCATTCAATAATGTAAACCTTAGGATGGATAAGGGGTATAGGAAGAGAGAGTTTAGAAGAAAAGTCAACTTGGCAATTAGATATGCGATACTGACAATTGGCGCAATTATAATGTTGTACCCAATTGTCTGGCTTGTAGGTGCATCATTTAAGACCAACAGCGAAATCTTTTCGTCAATAAGCTTCATACCAAAAAGGATAGATTTTACGCCTTATATAAAAGGATGGATAACAGGTACGCAATACACATTTGCAACGTACTACTTGAATACTTTTAAATACGTCATTCCTAAAGTTATTTTTACAGTTGTTTCATCTGTATTGACAGCATACGGCTTTTCAAGGTTTAATTTTCCGTTTAAAAAGCCTTTGTTTGCGATACTGATTTCAACGATGTTTTTGCCGCAGATCGTTTTGAGGATACCGCTCTATCTTTTGTGGAAGCAATTGCATTTGCTGGACACGTTTGTTCCTCTGTATGCAAATGACATATTTGCAGCAGAAGCATTCTTCGTGTTTATGATTATACAGTTTATGAGGGGAATACCAAAGGAGCTTGATGAAGCCGCCAAAATCGACGGATGCAATTCATTTACGATACTGACGAGGATATTGCTGCCGGTGATAACGCCAGCCATTGTGTCTGTAACCATATTTCAATTCATGTGGTCTATGAATGACTTCATGGGACCTCTTATCTACATCTCGACTGTCAGCAAGTACCCTGTCTCAATAGCTTTGAAAATGGCAATGGATGCTACGTCAGGCAACTTCGAGTGGAATAAGATAATTGCAATGTCGGTTATAGCTCTTATACCTTCAATCGTAGTATTCTTCTCGGCTCAAAAGTATTTTGTCGAAGGTATATCTACAAGCGGATTAAAAGGATGATTCTTTAAAGAAAGAGTGATTCGATTGAAAGAACTAAATGTCATATCAGTTACATCTACCACAATTTCCTTTGAATTGCAAGGATTAGAACCTTATTATTTAGAGAAAAAATATCAATTGTACGTTAATTCAAATTATATGGGCGAAGTCGATAGAAGTGTGTGGACGATAAAAAATTTAAAGCCTGATAGTCAATACGAAATTACATTGAAAAACGAAGATACAGGAGAAAAATCAACTGTATTTCAACGGACAAAACCTGAAACAGCATATATAAACGTGAAAGATTTTGGTGCTGTTGGCGATGGAAAGCGCATTGATACCTTTTCCATACAATCAGCCATAATGGCGTGTCCTGATGGGGGAAGGGTGTATTTTCCTGAAGGTGTTTACTTGACATACCCGATTTTTTTAAAAAGCAATATTACGATAGAATTGGGGAAAGGCGCTGTGTTATTAGGGGCAAAAGAGAGGGAAATGTACCCTATCCTTCCAGGGGAGATAGATAGCCAAGAATTCTCAAATAGCTATTTGGGATCCTGGGAAGGTGAAGCAAACGATATGTTTGCAAGCCTTATAACTGGCATCTCTGTGGAAAATGTTAATATTATAGGCGATGGAGTTATAGATGGCAATTCCAGTTTCGATACATGGTGGTACGACGCAAAGGTTAAAAGAATCGCATGGAGACCAAGGACAGTTTATTTAAATAAGTGCAAAAATGTACTGATAGAAGGCATCACAATAAGGAATTCGCCGTCGTGGACGATACATCCGTTGATGTCGCAAAACCTTAAGTTTATAAACTTAAACATCGAAAATCCTAAGGATGCACCAAATACTGACGGCCTCGATCCTGAGTCGTGCAAAGATGTCCTCATTGCAGGCACCAGATTTTCTGTTGGCGATGACTGCATTGCCATAAAATCAGGCAAGTTGTCTGTAAGCCAAAAGCTTCCTATGCCGTCGGAAAATCTTTATATAAGAAACTGCCTTATGGAATACGGTCATGGTGCTGTCGTAATAGGCAGCGAGATGTCAGGCGGAGTAAAAAACGTCCATGTAGAGAACTGCGTATTTAAAAAGACAGACCGTGGCATACGCATAAAGACCAGGAGAGGCAGAGGCAAGACTGGAATCATAGATGAGATACACGCTGCCAACATTAAAATGGAAGGTGTTTTGACGCCTTTTACAATAAATAGCTTTTATTTCTGCGATGCTGATGGCAAGACGGAATACGTGTGGAGCAAGGAAAAGCTTCCTGTAGATGATAGGACGCCGTATGTGGGCAATATTTATCTAAAAAATATAACATGCATTGATGCTCATGTTGCAGCAGGATACATGTATGGCCTTCCTGAGAGAAAAATTGAGAGAGTTGATATGGAGAATATCTATGTAAGCTTTGATTTAAACGCTAAGCCTGATTATCCTGAGATGCTTAGTTTTGTAGAAGAAATGTGTAGAAATGGATTTTACCTTAACAACATTAAAAACCTTAGGTTGAAAAATGTTGTAGTAGAAGGCGCTTTGACAGAACCATTTACAAAGTTAAATATTGACAATGAAATTCAATGAAATATTTTTTTTAAAATAAAATGTTCACGTGTGCTAAAATCGAGCTAAGGAGGAAGAAAATGATGAGGTTATCGTCGAAGATTTATAAGGATTATAAAAGATATCCAGAAAAGGTAGTACAGTTTGGAGAAGGGAATTTTCTAAGGGCATTTGCAGACTGGATGATTGATGAGATGGACCAAAAGGGTGTTTTTAATGGCAGCGTCGTCGTTGTACAGCCTTTAAGAGGTGGATTGGTGGATAAATTAAATGAGCAGGATGGACTTTACACCATTATACTTCAAGGAATAAAGGATGGAAAGGCTAAAAGGACTTATAAGGTTGTAAATAGCATAAGTAGAGGTATTAATCCGTATGATGACTACGAGGCATTTCTAAAAGTGGCTGAATCAGAAACCATAAGATTTGTGATTTCCAATACTACAGAGGCAGGCATTGCATTTGACGAGAGTGATACGTTTGATGCTACTCCCCACAGCAGCTTTCCTGCAAAGCTTACTGCTTTCATGTACAGAAGGTATAAGCATTTTGATGGCAGAAGTGACAAAGGGCTTATAATTCTTCCCTGCGAGCTTATTGACAGAAACGGTGAAAAGCTAAAAGAGATGGTCCTTAAGTATGTAGATCATTGGAATCTTGAAAAAGGATTTGTTGATTGGATTTTGAAGTGCAACGTCTTTTGCACAACCCTTGTAGATAGAATCGTGACAGGATATCCGAAAGATGATGCTGCAAAAATCGAAAAGGAATTGGGCTATGAAGATAGCTTGATAGATGTAGGAGAGTTATTTCACCTGTGGGTTATAGAAGGACCTAAATGGATTGAAAAAGAATTTCCTGCAAGGGAGATAGGCTTAAATGTAAGATTTGTAGATGATGTAACGCCGTATCGCGACAGAAAAGTGAGAATCCTAAATGGGCTTCACACAGCTATGGTACCTGTGGCGTATCTTTATGGGATTGATACTGTTGGAGAAGCCATGGAAGATGATGCTGTAGGAAAATTCATTAAAGACGTGGCTTACGATGAGATCATGAAGACATTGGATTTGCCGGAAGATGAGGTTAAAGAGTTTATTGGGGAAGTGTTTGATAGGTTTAAAAATCCTTACGTTAAGCACTACCTTATGAGCATTGCTTTAAATTCCATGTCAAAATACGAAACGAGGGTTTTGCCTTCACTTCTTCAGTACGTAAAAGCATACGGAGTACTGCCTAAAAAACTGGTATTTTCCCTTTCCGCATATATAGAGTTTTACAAAGGGAAAAGAGGCGATGAAGTCATACCATTAAGCGACGATCCTGACATACTAAAGATGTATCAAGATCTATGGAAAGACTTCGATGGCAGTTATGAAGGAATAAAAAACATTGTAACAAATGTTTTATCGTACGATAAAGTGTGGAAGATGGATCTAAATGAAGTAGCTGGGTTAAATGATGCTGTCACTGAGTATCTGTATTCGATTGAGAAGAATGGAATAAAGGATTCTTTAAAAGAGGTGCTAAAGTAACCATGAAAGATTTCATAAAAATAAATCCTTCAGACAATGTGGCTGTCGCTTTGAAAAATTTGAAAAAAGGCGATGTTATTTCGTTAGGCGATAAGAGATTAGTTATTGCTGATGATGTGCCTAAAGGCCATAAATTTGCTTTAAATGAGATTAAAGAAGGACATGATGTCGTAAAGTATGGTTATCCTATAGGACATGCACTTTCAGATATACCTGAAGGTGCATGGGTTCATACTCACAACATTAAGACAAACTTAGGGGATATTTTAAACTACGTTTATGATAAAAAAGAGGCCGTTGAGGCTACACAGCATGACTATGACATTACGTTTAAAGGGTACAAAAGGAAAACTGGCGCTGTTGGCATAAGAAACGAACTTTGGGTTGTGCCTACGGTAGGCTGTGTAAATGGCATAGGAGAGATGATAATAGAGAGATTTAAAAGAGAAGTCAAAATTGAAGGAATTGATGATATTCAGATATTTAAACACAGCTATGGATGCTCACAGTTGGGAGATGACCACATAAACACCAGAAAAATTTTATCAGACATAGTGAGGCATCCAAATGCCGGGGGTGTTTTAGTATTAGGTTTAGGCTGTGAAAACAACAACATACCTTCTTTTAAGGAAAATTTAGGTCAATACGATGAGGAAAGAGTTAAGTTTTTGATTGCCCAAGAAGTTGATGATGAGATCGAAGAAGGAGTGAAACTTTTAAAAGAGCTGTATCAGAAGATGAAAGACGATGTAAGAATCGATGTAGACATAAGCCAGTTGGTTGTAGGGCTTAAATGTGGCGGCTCTGACGGTTTCTCAGGCATCACTGCGAATCCATTGTTGGGGGCATTTACGGATTTTCTTATATCCCGTGGAGGCAGTGCGGTTTTGACGGAAGTGCCGGAGATGTTTGGAGCAGAGCAGATCCTAATGGAAAGATGTCAAGATGAAGATGTCTTCAGCAGAACTGTCGACATGATAAATGGCTATAAACAGTATTTTTTAGAACATCATCAACCTATATATGAAAATCCATCGCCTGGAAATAAAGCTGGCGGTATTACCACATTGGAAGAGAAGTCTTTAGGCTGTGTCCAAAAGGGTGGAAAATCAATCGTAGTAGACGTCTTAAATTATGGAGATACAGTGAAAAGGAGAGGACTTAACCTTTTATACGGTCCTGGCAACGATCTTGTATCTTCTACAGCTTTGGCTGCATCAGGATGTCATTTGATACTTTTTACAACAGGAAGGGGAACGCCTTTTGGTACGTTTGTGCCTACTGTGAAGATTTCCACTAATTCAGAGCTTTATAGGAAGAAGAAAAATTGGATCGACTTTAATGCAGGAACGCTCATAGAAGATGAAGGGATAGATGTGGCATTAGATAGGTTAGTAAACTACGTCTTAAAAGTAGCCAGCGGCCATAAAGTCAACAATGAGAAAAATAATTTTAAAGAAATCGCCATTTTTAAATCAGGTGTGACATTGTAAATTGAAAAGCGAAGGTGAATGATGTGAGAATATTTTACTACATTTTGACATCCGATATTCTTCCTATATTCTTGATAATATTCATAGGATATGTCCTTGGCAGCAAGTTTAAGTTAGACGTAAATTCTTTTAGCAAGATAAATTTTTACGTCTTTGTCCCGGGATTCATATTTGTAAATATTTATACGACTAAGATTCCATTAAACATGATGAAAGTGTTGGTATTTGCCATATCTATGCTTCTGGCAAATGTGGCAATCGGCAGCATCATAGCTAAATTAAGAAACTATGACAAAGGTTACAAAAATGCCTTTAGGAATTCCATCATGTTTTACAACTCTGGCAATATAGGTCTATCGCTTATAACGCTTGTATTTACTACAGGACCGTATTTGATACATGGAAAGACTCCTTACGCCAACATGGCGATTACCGCACAGATAATGGTGCTTCTGATACAAAACATATCTACAAACAGCATAGGATTTTTTCTGGCCAGCAGTGCATCTATGGACTTTAAAGACAGCATGAAGAAGATATTTTCCATGCCTACCATTTATGCAATACCGTTGGCTTTGCTTTTAAAACTGTTGCCTGTCGATCTGACCAAAATACCAATATGGCCTGCTGCTGAGTACATCAAAAACGCTTTTGTGCCTTTTGCGCTTATATCTTTAGGCGCTCAACTGTCATACACGAATATAAGCTTTAAAAACAAAGAAGTCTATCTATCAGCAGCCACAAGGCTATTGGGAGGCCCTGTCATCGCATTTCTTTTAATAAAGATATTCGGCTTTTCTGGTGTTGTGGCACAGGCATTGATGATATCATCTTCTACGCCTTCCGCAGTAAACACTGCTTTAATTGCCGTAGAATTTGACAATTGCAGGGACTATGCGTCACAGTTGGTCATGATTTCTACATTGCTTAGCACTATTACTTTGACTTTGGTCATTTATATGGCGAGGGTTATATTTCCAGTTTGAATTTAGCTAAAAGGATGTTAATAGATGATTATCAAAAAAGATATACTCAAACTTATAGGACCTATAATAACAGAGCAGACGTTTATAAGCTCTATGGGTATAATAAATACAATATTGGCCAGCAGACTTGGAAAAGAGGCGATTTCATCCATCGGCATGGCAGATTCTATCAACAATATTTTAATAGGGTTCTTTTCAGCCCTTGCAGTTGGTGGAACTGTCGTTGTAGCCCAGTATGTGGGGCAGAAAAATCAAAAGGCGGCAAATGAAGCCAGCAAGCAGATAATGTATTCAGGTGAGCTTATTACGACATTTATTACGATTCTCATATGGATTTTAAGGCATCCTATAGTGCTTTTGCTTTTTGGTAAAGCAGAAAAAATCGTATTTGACAATGCCATACTTTATTTAAGCATAAGCCTTGTGACATACCCATTTATAACAGCTCAGTTGGTGGCGTTTGGGGTATTAAGAGGTGCTGGCGACACAAAAACACCTATGTATATAAATGTGTTTATAAATGTCCTAAACGTCATATTAAGTTACGCATTCATATATGGAATAAAGATGATTAATTTCAAAGGATTAGGGGTGGAAGGTGCTGCAATAGGCATAGGATTGTCCAGACTTATTGGCGCTATAATAGCATTGTACATTTTGATTAAAGGCACAAGCGTTGTGAAGCTTTACGATTTGCGCCATTACAAACCTGACATTAAAATGCTTAGATCTATCTTTAACATAGGACTTCCCGCTGGACTTGAATCGCTTTTATTCAGCGGCGGCAAATTGATAACACAAGTATTTGTGGTGCTTTTTGGCACTGCATCGATTGCAGCAAATTCCATAGGTTTTTCTGTACAGCAGATATTCAATATTCCTGGCAACGCTTTAAGCATAGCTTCTACTATAGTCGTAGGACAGGATATGGGCAGCGGCGATCCTGTAGCTGCAAAAAAATCCCTTTACTACATGACTTGGCTTGCCAGTATATGTATGGGCATACTTGGCGCAGTATCATTCCCTTTCGCAAGGTTTTTGGTATCTATATACACTACAAATCAGGATGTCATAGATATTGCTGTGAAAGTCGTGAGGCTTAATTTAGCTTGTATGGTTTTATGGTCACTGTCGTTTGTGCTGCCTGCAGGCTTAAAAGGTGCAGGAGATGCCAAGTACACATTGATGACATCTATAATAGGCATGTGGGCTTTTAGAATAGTTTTAGGATATGTACTTGGAGTAGTGATGAAATTTGGCCTTGTAGGAGTATGGATAGGCATGTTTACAGATTGGGCAGTAAGAGGGACTCTTTACCTTATAAGGTTAAGAGGTACTAAGTGGCAAAAAGCAATTGTGTAGAGGTGCATTTTATGAATTTAGGAATAAGAGCACATGATCTAATGGGATTATCTTTGGAAAGACTGCCTGAAGAGGTTTCGAAATTGGGACTTTCTTCAGTCCAATTGGCTTTAAATAAATCATTTCCAGAGCTTCACATCAAAAATGGAAGTTTGACACCGGGTTTGGCTAATTATATAGGCAGTCATTTCAGAAATCATAACGTCCAAATCGCAGTGTTGGGCTGTTATGTAAACATTATTCATCCAGATTTAAGCGAAAGGAGGTCGTTATTAGAACTTTTTAAAGAGCATTTAAGGTATGCAAGAGATTTTGGCTGCAGCATTGTTGCTACAGAGACAGGCAACGTTCATGAGAAGATGGGATACACGACTGATAATTTCACAGAAGATGCTTACAATGAAGTGGTGAAAAGCGTATCTGAATTAGTTGAGGAAGCTGAAAAATTTGGAGTCATAGTAGGCATAGAGCCAGGTGTCAACCATCCTATTTACTCTCCAAAAGTCATGAGGAGGCTTATAGATGATGTAAAGTCCAACAATTTGCAAGTCATATTTGATCCGGCTAACCTTTTGACTGAGGAAAATTACAAAAGTCAAAAGATTGTCTTTGAAGAAGCCTTTAGGTTGTTTGGAGATAGGATTGCAGCAGTACATGCGAAAGACTTTTCGATAAATGAAGGGAAACTTGAATTTGTGCCTGTAGGTGAGGGACTGTTGGATTACGAAACGGTATTCAAGTATTTAAAGTACACAAAACCGTATATAAACATCTTGATGGAAAACACAAAAGGCGCATTTATAGAAAGTGGCATTTCGTATCTTAAGGGCAAATTCGAAGCTGTAATAGAATAAACCCACAAAAACCACATAAAATTTTTGGATTTTGAGGAGGAATTATTGGTTTTACGTCGAATATGTGTTAATATAGAATTAGAAAAAATCATTCGGCTTTCTTGATGATAAATGATGAGTTTGATATAGATGATAATTTGTATAGGATGGTGTCGTATGCTGGCTTCTACAAGAAGAAATAAGATAAAAGAAATACTCATGAAGAAAAAGTCTGTAAAAGTATCCGAGCTATGTGAGATGTTTCAAGTGTCAGATGAGACCATAAGACGGGATTTAGATGAGCTTGAAAAGGAAGGGCTTATAGAGAGAAACTACGGTGGTGGCGTGTTAAAGAAAAACATCGTTGTACCTCCACTCTTATTCAGGATGGAAGAAAATATTGAAGAAAAAGAGAAGATAGCCAATAAAGCAATAGATGAGATTAAAGAAGGAATGAGTATTTTTCTTGATGCAGGGTCTACTACTTATCAGTTAGCACGGTATATTAACTACAAAGGTTTAAGAAACATCACAGTTATAACAAATGGACTTAACATAGCTGCTGAGCTTGCAAGAAACACGAATATAAATTTGCACGTGACAGGTGGGAACCTTAAAAACGTCAATTATTCTTTGATAGGTCCAGATGCTGTAGAGTATGTAAAGAAGTACAATGCTGACATTGCTTTTCTTGCGGCAGCAGGAGTGTCATTGGAAAAGGGATTTACCACGTCTGACATCTTTGAGGCAGAAGTCAAAAGGTCCATGATTGGATCTTCAAGAATATCAATCGTGGTGGTGGACAGCAGCAAATTCGGCAAAGATGCTATGGTTTCATTTTGCAATATAGGAGATGTAGATAGAGTTATAACGTCAGGAGAGCAAAACATTGATGTGATAGATGATTTGAGAAATCACGTTGCCATAGATTTGGCTTGATTATGACGGGATGTTCTTTGATTTGAAAGGAGAGAAGAGAAATGGTTGGAAATGTATCGGCTGTGCTTAAAGAAAACGGGTTTAAGATATATCCAGATTCTTTAAGGAAGCTTGGTGAAAGCACGTATATATTTGTAGTAAAAAAGCAAAAGGAAAAAATGATCGGCATACTGTCCAATGATGAATTGAATCTTAAAGAACCATACTTTTCTGAAAACAAGAAAATAAGCGATAACCTTCAATTTAATGTGTACCCTTTTACTTTTGATAACTACGTTACGCTAAACGGCAGGTTTCACATAGGACCTACAGTATGCAGAGAAAATGCCTCATTTGGCACAGGTGACAGGCTTGGGATGGCCACAGCAGCACAGCTTGGTGCTTTAAAAAAATTCGATGTGTTTCCTGTTTTGGCGCAGCAATCCCCAAGAGAGCTTGTAAAGACAAACAGGGACTTTAAAGATGTGCTTTTAAAAGTGGTGTTAGGTGTCTTGGAGACGGGTTATATAGGCCATTATGGAGCTGATGCAGATCACATAAAAGACGAAAAGTACCTTTTAGAAGGCATAGATGCTGGCTACACCATGTACACGCTGGACTTAAGTGAACAGCTTTTTGATATAAGCGGTGCTACGCCATCAGCGATTAAAGAAAAGGCAGAGGCATTGTCAGATGTAAGCAAAAAGATTGTGGAAGATTTTTCAGGACAATCTTTAAATGTAGGTCTTGAAGGCCATTTAGTCTCAGAAGACGAGCTTTTAAAGTCTGCTATTGCATACGAAGGTGCAATGAAGTTTGTGGAGAAAGTAAATGACATCTTAAAAGAAAAACTTAACGATTTTGACCTCGAAATCTCCATCGATGAAGGTGGAAAAGTGACGACTTTGGAGGATCACCTTTTTGTAGCAGAGTATCTCCATCGGAATGGCATTGACTTTTTCAGCATAGCTCCTAAATTTCCTGGGGAATTTGAAAAGGCTATAGATTATGTAGGGGATGTAGATGAGTTTAAAAAAGCGCTTAAAAAGCACTACGATCTTACGAAGTTAATAGGCGGTTATAAGCTTAGCTTACATTCAGGCAGCGACAAGTTTAGCATTTACAAAATTTTTAGCCAGACAACTGAGAGGAATTTTCACATAAAGACGTCTGGCACAAGTTGGCTGCAAGCTGTAAATCTGATTTACAAATCTGACAGAGAGTTCTACAGAGAGCTTTATAAGATAGCTTTATCAAATCTGGAAGAAAGCAAAAAATCATATAAGGTTTTGATTAAAAAGGATGACTTTAAAGATGAACCTGAGCTTGATAATCCAGAATTTATTGTCAGACCAGAGATAAAGCAGTTGTTCCACATATCCTTTGGTGTTTTACTTGACTTAAAGGGAAAAGAGATCAAGGACATGCTTTACGAACATGAAGAAGAGCATTATAAAATGGTTTCTAACAACATAGAAAACCATTTGAAAGAAATATACTATGAAAAATAAATCTTAGGAGGAGAAAAAATGGGTGTAAAGATAGCGATTGTTAATTCCAGCAGTTTTGGCAAAAATTTTCCCGAGCATTTGGAGAAACTAAAAAAGTTTGGGGAAGTTGACAGATTTCAATTTCCTTACGACATGCACGGCAAAGAACTGGCAGAGAAGCTTATGGGATATTCTATCATTGTAGCAAGCGTCAAGCCGTACTACGATAAAGAGTTTTTTGAGCACAAGGATAAGACGCTGCTTATTACAAGGCATGGCATTGGGTATGATAATATCGACATAAAAAGTGCGCAAGAGAAAGGCACATACGTCACAAAAGTTGACGGATATGTTGAGAGAGAGGCTGTAGCTGAGTCGGCTGTGACGCTTTTATTGGATGTGGTCAGGAAAGTAAGAGGAGCATCTCTTAAAGTGAAAGATGGCAAGTGGAGCGAAAGAGCCAGCTTCATGGGCGCAGAGTTAAGAGATAAAGTCATAGGCATAATAGGCATTGGCAATATAGGCAGCAGAGTTTGCGAAATACTCAGATATGGGTTTAATGCAAAAGTTATAGCTTACGATCCATACGTGCCAGCCGGTTTGATACGTGAAAGAGGTGCTGAGCCTGTAGAGACATTAGAAGAACTTTTAAAAGCGGCAGACATGATATCCCTAAACGCATCGCTTAATAAGGACAATTACCACATGTTATCATTTAAGCAATTTTCTATGATGAAAGACGGTGTCTACATTGTAGATACAGCCAGAGGTGAGCTTATAGACAACGAGGCTTTGATGAAAGCACTTGACGATGGAAAGGTGGCAGGTGTGGGATTAGACGTTGTAGAAAACGAGCCTATAGACCAGAATCATCCATTGCTTAAATATGAAAATGTGGTGATAACACCTCATATATCTGCATACACGAAGGAATGTTTAAAAGGCATGGGTGACAAAGTTGTATCAGACATAGAGAAAGTTTTGAATGGTCAGGAGCCTGACGGAGTGATAAAATTATAGTTGTGGAGGATTAATATGGATAGGGGATTAGCTCTTTGTATAGATATAGGCACAACAAATCTTAAAGCAGGTGTTGTAGACAAGGAAGGAAATGTGTTAAGCCTTTATAGGTGTGAGATACCGCTTTTTAAAGGCGATGATGGAAAAGCGGAGCACGATCCTGAAGTATTGTTTTCTACATTTGTAAAGGCAGCTAAAGAAGGGGCAAAAGGCTATGAGGATGCGATTTCGCTTGTCATACCATCTACGTATATGTTTGGCCTTGTACCTGTCGATGAGAATTTAGAGCCATTGATGGGCATAATGACGCTTCTTGATACAAGGTCAAAGGAAACCTACGAAGAATTTCTAAACGATATTGACGTAAATGAGATGTACAAAAGGACGGGATTTGCTCCTACGTTCCATGCTCCACTTTTTAAGATATATTGGCTTAAAAGAAAGAGAAAAGATATTTTTGAAAAGGCAAAATACTTTTTAAGCTCAAAAGACTACATCATATCAAAGCTTTTAAATAAGCCGTATACAGAGCCCAGCATATCATCTGCTACAGGCATAATGAATATAAATACGCTTAAATGGGATAGCTACTCCCTTAGCGCCTTAGGCATAGATGAGGATAGGCTTCCAGAGATTGTGCCTTCAGATGTGATTTTAGCCGATCTTCCTGACAAATCAAAAAAGCTTTTAGGGCTAAATGGCGATGTAAAGCTGCTGCCTGGAGTGTACGACGGTGGTGCTGTAGGAATAGGCATTGGAGCATTTGACGATGGAGTTGGTGCAATAAACGTAGGCACAACAGGAATGTTTAGAGTTGCGTATCCAGATGCTGTTTTGGACAAAGAGGATTTAATGAGGCTTCAAACTTACTATCTTTCATCAGGAAGATGGTTTGTAGGAGCAGCTATAAACAACGCAGGCATAATTTTAAGATGGCTTAGAGACAATATTTTTAACATGAGTTATGACGAATTGACGAAGGAAGCATTAAGTGCTGATACGTCCAATCTGTTTTTCCTGCCTTACATTACAGGAGAGAGGGACAAAGAGATTGGCAACATAGCTTCTGGTGTCTATTTTGGATTAAAAAACAATCACACAAAAGGGCATTTGATAAAGGCAGGCTTAGAAGGCGTCGCATATTCATTGAGGATGCTTTTTGAGGCAGTAAAGGACAATAATATAAATATAAAAGAGATAAGAGCTGGAGGTGGTGGCACAAACTCTGAGCTTTGGATGGAAATTTTCTCGTCTGTGTTGGGACTGCCTATAAAGGTGTCAAATGTGGAAGAACCTGAACTTTTAGGTTCAGCTTTGTTGGGTTTTTGCGCATTAGGAGTCTATAAAGATGTATTAGAGGCAACTTATAAGATGGTGAAGATTAAGAAAGTTTTCATGCCTCAAGAGGAAAAGGTACGGCAGTATGAAAAGGGATTTCAATTCTTTAAACTTATGACAAAGGATCTCAAAAATTTGTTTGAGGTTCACAATAAACTATAAAATTGGAGGTAAGAGAAATGAACAATATTGGATTGATAGGTCTTGCGGTGATGGGACAGAATTTAGCTTTAAACATAGCCAGAAAAGGATATAGCCTTTCTGGGTACAACAGGTCACATGAGACGACTGAAAAATTCATTAAAGAGAAAGTAAAAGATGAGAAGATCTATCCTTACTACGACATAAAGTCTTTTGTGGAGTCTTTGGAAAAACCGAGGAAGATAATACTCATGGTGAAGGCAGGAAAGCCAGTAGATGACGTGATTCACGAGCTTTTGCCATACCTTGATGAAGGTGACCTCATAATAGATGGAGGCAATTCATACTTTAAAGACACTGACAGAAGGATAAAAGTGCTAAAGGACAAAGGAATACATTACTTAGGCATGGGTGTATCTGGCGGAGAATTTGGCGCATTAAATGGACCGTCACTGATGCCTGGTGGAACAAAAGAGGCTTATGAAATGGTAAGAGAGCTGCTTCTTAAAATAGCAGCAAAGACTGACTCTGGAGAATGCTGCACATATGTTGGCAATGATTCTGCAGGGCACTTTGTAAAGATGGTGCACAATGGGATTGAATACGCTATAATGCAGTCAATATCAGAAGTGTACGACGTGATGAGAAAAGTCTTGAAGCTTACAAGTGAAGAAATTGGGGATATTTTTGAGAAATGGAACAATGGAGAGCTTAACTCATTTTTAATGGAAATATCTTATAAAATAATGAAGCACAAAGATGACAAGACAGGTAAACCTTTGGTAGAACTCATACTTGATGAAGCAGAACAAAAGGGTACAGGCAAGTGGACTGCAGAGACGTCCCTTGATTTAGGCATTCCTACGCCATCTCTAAATCTTGCTGTTGTCGGCAGGACCCTTTCGTTCTTTAAAGATGACAGGGTAAGGCTTTCTAAAATGGTAAATAGAAACTATCCTGAAAATGCCTTAAATAAAGATGATGTCGTAGAAGATTTGAAAAATGCGCTGCTATTCTCAGTATTTTCATCATTTTCGCAAGGAATGTGGCTTATATCAGAGGCATCAAAAGTATACGGCTACGGCATAGATTTAAAAGAAGTCTTGAGAATATGGAAAGGCGGCTGCATCATAAGGGCAAGGCTTCTGGACTTTTTGATGGAGATAATCTCAGAAGACAATGCCAACTTGCTTCTTGACGCGAAATCTGTGAAATTCTTGGAAGAAAAAATAGATGCAGTTAAGAAAGTGACAAAGCTTGCTAAGGACAATTACATCCCGATGCTTACAGTAAATGCTTCTCTTGACTATTTCTACAGCATGTCGGAGGAAAACCTTCCTGCTAATTTGATACAAGGACAGAGGGATTACTTTGGTGCACACACTTACAAGAGGATTGACATGGATGGAATATTCCACACCGAATGGCAGCAGGATTAAATATGAGGGGGAGTAATTTATGAAATTGAGAAGGGCTGAGCTAAAGGACACAAAAAAATGGGAAGATGCAGGCATAAAGCTTCCAGAGTTTGACGTGGAAAAAATGATCGATGCTACATCGAAAAGGCCTACATGGATTCACTTTGGTGCAGGCAACATATTCAGAGGATTTATAGCAATGCTTAAGCAGACCCTTTTAAATAAAGGCTTGACAGACACTGGAATAATTGCAGTAGAATCTTACGACTTTGAAGTTTACGAGAAAATATATAAGCCTTACGACAATTTGGGATTGAGGGTCATCATGAATGCTGATGGTACATTGGAAAGAGAAGTGGTAGGAAGCATTGCCGATATTGTCATAGCAGATCCATCAAATGAGGCTCAATGGGCTAAATTAAACGACATTTTCAAAAATCCGTCATTGCAAATAGTAAGCATGACAATAACAGAGAAAGGATATAACCTTAAAGATTTCTCAGGCAATTTTATAAAAGAAGTCACGGAAGACATTGAGTTAGGTCCTGAAAGGCCGAAAAACGTAGTGTCAAAGCTTACATCTTTGGTTTACTCACGGTACAAAGCAGGTGAACATCCATTGGCACTTGTAAGCCTCGATAACTTCTCTGGAAATGGCGAGAGACTTAAAAATGCAGTGATGACCATAGCAGAGGAATGGAATAAAAAAGGCTATGTGGAAGAAGGCTTTATAAAGTATTTAGATGATCCATCGAAAGTATCTTTCCCTCTTACCATGATCGACAAAATCGTTCCAAGGCCACATGAGATAGTCAAGAAATCACTTGAAAACAGTGGTTTAGAGGATATGGACATAATAACGACTTCGAAAAATACTGTAATTGCGCCATTTGTAAATGCAGAAAGAGCTCAATACCTTGTCATAGAAGACAAATTTCCAAATGGGCGCATGAAATTAGAAGAAGCTGGGGTTATTTTAACTGACAAAGAAACGGTTGAAAAAGTCGAAAGGATGAAAGTCACCACATGCTTAAATCCGCTTCATACGGCTTTAGCAATATACGGATGCCTTTTGAATTACAAGACGATTGCTGATGAGATGAAAGATGGTTGCTTAAAAAAGCTTGTCGAAAAAGTAGGATATGTGGAAGGCATGCCTGTTGTCATAAATCCTAAAGTGCTTGATCCAGAAGAATTCATAAAAGAAGTAATCGAAGTAAGGCTGCCAAATCCGTACATGCCTGATACACCACAGAGAATTGCCACAGATACATCGCAAAAGATGGGCATAAGGTTTGGAGAGACGATAAAGTCATACATGCAAAGAAGCGATCTTGATGTAAAAAGCTTAAAGTATATACCGTTAGTCATAGCAGGGTGGTGCAGGTATTTGATGGGTATTGACGATAATGGCAATGAGATGGCATTAAGTCCAGATCCACTTTTAAATGATTTGAAATCACATGTGTCAAATATAAAACTTGGCGATGTAGAATCAATCAAGGATAACTTAAAGCCGATTTTGTCAAATAAGCAAATATTTGGGCTTGATCTATACGAGGCAGGATTAGGCGAGATGGTAGAAAACTACTTTAAAGAGCTTATCTCCGGTGCTGGTGCAGTGAGAAATACTCTTAAAAAATACCTTAAATGCTAAATAAGATGGTTAGTGCGGAGGATGATTTCTTCTGCACTTTTTATTTGCACAAAAATAAATTATAATAAAAGAAAATAATAATAATAACGGTGGTGTTAAAAATGGATAATACTTTGAAGAAGAAGGTACTGGACATTATGGAAGAGTTGCCTGAAGATAAGATCGCAGAAGTAATTGATTTTATAGAATTTTTAAAATCAAAAGATGAAGCAGAAGACGATGAAATACTTAATGATAAAGAATTGATGGAATCTATAGAAAGAGGATTAAAAGATATAGAGAACGGCAATGTATATGACTTTGAGGAATACGGAAATATAGATCAATAATTATTATATTTCATTTTCAAAATAATTATAGATACTCGATTTTAATTGCTCATTATGTTATAATAATAAATATTGAAAGTATTAGAGTAAAAAGTTAATAAAAAATTTTAATAAATTAATAGTAAAAAAGAAGGATTTTTTTAATTGATGTCGAATATAAAATATATAAAGAATATGAGAAAGTATTTATTGATATTTATAAAAGTAGAAATTTAAAAAAGATAAATAGTAAATGATGGGTGGTGATAAAGGCTCGGGGAAGGTGTATTTTAATAAGTTAATAAAATATTTTAATTAACTATCAAATTTAGCGTGATAATATATAAATTTAGGACAATTATTAAAATTACATATGGACTTTTTCTGTTTTATTTCTAATTGTCAAATTATGTAGGTTTTCTTTTTTTACAATAATAATATTTATATTGCTGGATAAATAAAAAGTCGAAAACTTACATTATTGAATTATACTTTTAAATTTGAAATTGTTTATTACCAATTGAAAGGGGTGATAGTTTAAATAATTTATCTATATTTAGCTGTTGATTCATTTGTAAACCTTATTTTATAATTAAAAAATTTAACGAGGTGAGTTAAATGAAAAAATTTTTGTTAGTTGTAGTGTCGACAATTTTTATTCTTTCCATGTTTTTGAGTGGTTGTAGTACGGCTGGTAATTCTTCTAATAACAAATCGTCATCAAATACAACTTCATCTAAAAATGATGGCAATTTAAGCGGAACAATAACAGTTTGGAGTTGGAATGTTGCAGCTAAAACATTACAAGAAGCAGCAAATAAGTTTGAGAAATTGTATCCTAATGTAAAAATTAATATTAAAGATATGGGTCAGTCTGATGTCTATGATAAATTGACTGTTGGATTAGCGGCAGGTTCTGGATTACCAGATGTTGTCACTGTTCAGGATGATCATATTTCTGGATTTGCAAAGAAATTTCCAAATGGTTTCTATGATTTTACAAATGATTTGACACCTATAAAAGATAAGTTCGTATCATCAAAAATTGCTGTTGATACAGTAGATGGTAAAATTGTTGCTATACCATGGGATGTAGGGCCTGCGGCAGTTTTTTATAGAACCGATATTTTTAAAAATGCTGGAGTTGATCCTAATAATATAAAAACGTGGGATGACTATATAGAAGCAGGTAAAAAAATAGTTGAAAACACTAATGGAAAAGTAAAAATGTTAAACATTGATGAGAAATCGGATGATGGTGTGTATAAGGTTATGCTTAATGAGCAAAATTCGTGGTATTTTGACAAAGATGGTAAACCTATATTAAATTCACCAGAATCAATTAATGCAATGACAGAAATCAAGAAGATGGTAGATGCAGGAATAGTTTATAACAATAGTGGATGGGATGCTGGAGTTACAGCAATTAAAAATGGATATGTGGCAACAACTGTAGCTGGGGTTTGGATGATTGGTACTTTAGAGGATCAAGCGCCTGAATTAAGTGGAAAATGGGCTGTTATGCCATTACCAGCTTTTAAAGAAGGAGATAATACTGCTGCAGTATATGGTGGTTCATCATTAATGGTTCCAAATGCTTCTCAAAATAAGAAAGTTGCTGTTGAATTTGCGAAATTTGCTATGACTGATAAAGACATTGCTAAGATTGGATTTACTAAATATGGTTTATTCCCGTCACTTGTAGAGCTATACAATGATCCAGTATTTGAAGAAGGTGTTGAATATACGGGAGGACAGAAAATTTGGGCATTATTTGCTGATATTGCAAAGAAAATACCTGGTAGCACAAATTTTACTGAAAATTTTGCAGAAACAGAGACAAGTGTAGTTAATGCACAAGGATCTATCTTGCTACTGCACAAAGATGTTAAGCAAACTTTAGATAATTTGCAAAAGGATGTTGAAAATAAAATAGGTAAATAATTATAAAAATCATATGTACAGCTGCAATTGCAGCTGTACATATGTAAAAATGGAGGTATATGATGATTCCTATTATTAATAAAAGTAAATTCAAAATTGATTCGAATAATGCACCTTATTTTTTCATTATGCCTATAATAATATTATTTTTGGTTTTTATGGTATATCCAATAATATATTCACTAATTCTTAGTTTTCAAAAATTTGATAATGGTAAATATATTTTTGCTGGCTTAGAAAATTATAGAATGCTTTTTAAAGATGATGTTTTTATTCAAGGGTTAGAAAATACATTTATTTATTTAATTATACAAGTACCTATTATGATATTATTAGCGTTGATTTTAGCTACATTATTAAATAACAAATTTATAAAGTTTAAACAATTTTTCAGAATTTCATTTTTTCTTCCTGCTTTGATAGGATTAGTAGCATATTCTATAGTTTTTAAATTATTTTTAAATACTGATTTTGGGTTTATTAATTATTTATTAAAATTGTTTCATTTGCCAATTGTTGATTGGTTGAATGGTCAATACTCTTCAAAAGCATCAGTGATTATTGCCATTACTTGGAGATGGACAGGATATAATATGGTTATTTTATTGGCTGCATTACAAGGTATTCCTGATGATATATATGAAGCATGTGACATAGATGGTGCTAATGCTATACAAAAATTTTTATTTGTGACGGTTCCTCTTGTTAAGCCTGTAATTCTATTTTGTACTATAACATCTACAATAGGTACATTACAGCTATTTGACGAACCTTATATATTAACGGGCGGTGGGCCAAGTAATGCGACAATAACTGTTGCGCAATATTTATACAACACAGGTTTTAGATATTTTAACTTTGGCTATGCTGCTGCTATAAGTTATGTGATAGCTATAATTATAGCTATATTATCTTACATTCAATTTAAGGTTGTTGGGAGTGAGTAAAATGTCGAAAAGTAAACCCAATGAGGCTAATATTTTAGTTAAATCATTGATTTATGTAGTATTAATTATAGGAGTTATTATTTCTATTTTTCCATTTTATATGATGTTTGTATCAGCTACGCATACGTCGGGTGAAATATTAAAAGTTCCTCCTATGTTGACGGTTGGAAGTAATTTAATAAAAAATTATGAAACGTTGCAAGCAGATATAAATTTTTGGAAAGTGTTTTTTAATTCAATATTTATTGCAAGTGTATATACATTTCTAACAGTGTTTTTATCTTCTATGGCCGGTTATGCATTTGCTAAATATAACTTTAAAGGTAAAAATTTATTTTTTTCATTGATATTATTATTGATGATGATTCCGTATCAAGTTCTATTAGTACCACAATTTATACTGATGACAAAATTAGGTTGGGTTGGTACATACCAGGCAATTATTTTACCAGGCCTTGCTAACATATTTGGAATATTTTTAATGCGTCAGAATATGCTTTCTTTTCCGAATGCTTTAATTGATGCTGCGAGAATTGATGGACTGGGTGAATTTGGTATTTTCTTCAAGGTAGTATTGCCAAATGTAAAAGCATCTTTAGGTGCTTTAGCAATATATATGTTTATGAGTCAATGGAATAGTTTTATGTGGCCATTGATAAATAATATGTATACATTTCCTGTTGCGTTAGCACAATTAAATGGCACAACAAGAATTGATTATGGTGAAATTATGTTTGGGGCATCGATGTCTGCAATTCCGATAATTATTGTGTTCTTGATATTCCAGAGGCAATTTATTTCTGGTATTTTAGGTGGTGCAATTAAAGAGTAATTAATGCATGTTTATGTGAATCAATTATTTAAATTGATTAAGACTGTTAAAGAAGGAGGAAAAGTAAAAGCTATGGAAAGAGAGATAAGAAATTTCAATATTGATTGGTTGTACATTCCAGAGAATATAATAGATGGTGATAAAATTTCATGTGACGAAAGCAACTTTGCCAAAATAAGTTTACCACATTCCAATAAAATTTTACCACATCATTATTTTAGTGAAGATGATTATAGATTTGTTTCATGGTATAGAAAGCATTTTCGTATAGATGAAAAGTACAAAGGGAAAAAAATATATATACATTTTGAAGGAGTTATGACAATTGCAAAAGTTTATATAAATAATATTTTTGTTGGCGAGCATAAAGGTGGATATACTCCTTTTGAATTTGATATTACTGATTATATAAAATTTGGCGATTTTGATAATTTGATTGCAGTTCAAGTTGATTCAACAGAACATCCCGAGATACCACCAGAAGGATTTATTGTCGATTATATGCTTTTTGGAGGTATATATAGAAATGTTTATATTAAAATTGTCAATGAATTTCATATTGAAGGTGTATATTTTGTAGTTGAAAAGTTAGATAGACATTCGGCAGAAGTTTCAATTTTAACTACATTAAATGGAGATATGGTAAATGATTCTAAATTATTGACAGAGATTATAGACAAAGATGGGAACATTTGTACATCTTCGATGATTGATGTTATAAATGTAGGTAAAGAAGTTACTCAAAAAATAAAAATAGATAATCCTCAGACATGGCATCCAGATCATCCATATCTTTATAATGTAGTAGTAAAACTAATTGTTGATAATACTATCTTGGATGATTATACATTTAAGACTGGATTAAGAACTGTTTACTTTGGAGATGATGGTAAGTTTTACATTAATGATGAACCATTAAAATTAAGAGGATTAAATAGACACCAGACATTTCCGTATGTTGGAGGTGCAATGCCAGATAGATTACAAAGAAAAGATGCAGATATATTAAAATATGAGTTAGGCCTAAATTACGTTAGAACATCACACTATCCACAAGCTGTTTCTTTTTTAGAAAGGTGCGATGAAATAGGATTATTGGTTTTTGAGGAGATACCTGGATGGCAGCACATTGGTGATGAAAGTTGGAAACAGATAACAAAAGAAAACATTAGAGAAATGATATTAAGAGATAGAAACCATCCATGTATATTCATGTGGGGGGTAAGAATAAATGAATCTCAAGATGATCATGAATTTTATGAAGAAACAAACAAAATAGCGCATGATTTGGATAGAAGCAGGCCAACGGGAGGCGTTAGATATTTACGAAATAGTGAAAAGTTAGAAGATGTTTTTACTTATAATGATTTTATATATAATTTAGAAGGTAAAGTACAGCTACCTAATCATGAAAAATATTTAATTTCAGAATATATGGGACATATGTATCCGACTAAATCCTATGACAATTTGCAAAGACTTATTACGCATGCGAGGCTACATGCAGCCATACAGGATAAGCAATATGGAGTACCAAATATAGCGGGAGCATCCGGATGGTGTGCCTTTGATTATAATACAACAAAGCCTTTTGGTTCTGGTGATAATATTTGCTATCATGGTGTATGTGATATTTTTAGACTTCCAAAGTTTGCGGCATATTTTTACAGGAGTCAAGCTGATCCAAAGCTTTATGGAGCGTTTGTATTTATAGCCTCATATTTAATACCTTCTTTTGAAGAAGAAAATGGAGATAAATTATTGATTTTTAGTAATTGTGATCTTATAAAATTGTACATTAATGATAAATTTTTAAAATTAGTACAACCAAATAGAATAGATTTTCCAAGCTTGCCACATCCTCCATTCGAAGTTTCTTTAAAAGAAGTTGGTATAAATTATATGGATATAAGAGTCGATGATGCTGAAATTACCGCAGTTGGAATTATAGATGGAATTGAAGCCGCAAAACATACACTGAAACCTTATGGTAAGCCATATAAATTATTGTTAAAAGTTGATGATGGTGAGATTTATGCCGATGGCAGTGATTGCACGCGTGTAGTTGTATCTGTTGTTGATAAAAATGATTCTATTTTGCCGTATGCTAATATACCTGTAGAATTTGAAATAAATGAAAATGGTATGTTGATTGGTGAAAATCCTTTAGTGCTTGAAGCTGGAAGAGGAGCTGTATATATCAAAGCGAACAAAAAAGTTGGTAAAATTGTTTTAAAAGTGAAATCATTATATGTCTCTGATAATGCAGAAATTGAGATAAATTCAAAAGATGTAGATTATATGTATATATAGGCAAATTTAAGAACAAAGAAATATAATCAAATTTTTATAGAATAAAATTTGTATAATGCTATAAATGAGAAATTTTATTGTGAAATAAATAAAAATTAGTGTTATGAATATTGTTATAATTTAGCAGTATTCATAACATAATTTCGCTTTTTATTATGACAATTTTATTTAACTTACATTATATCGCAATTTATTCAAATCAGATTATTTTTAGCAAAATCATAAAAATTTTTTGATATAAATAATATCTATACTACTAAATTCAATAATTTATTTTGCTAATAATCATTATAAAATCCTTTTAAGTTAAATTAGAATTAAAAAATAATCATTATTATTCTATTATAAATAACTATCTTAACAAAAAACAATGATTATTTTTATCGCATTTTAAATAGTTTTCTCATTTATAGCTGATAATTTAAATTTATCAAAAATACGAGGAGGAAGAATAATGAATAACAAAAAAGGTATTGTTGCATTTATTATTATCCTAACTATGATTTTTTCAAATTTGACATTTGTAGATGCAAACATATCACAAATTGGTTCATTACAAACCACTACAAATTTTTATGTTAACCCAATACCAGGACTTAGATCGGATTTTATAAAAGGCGCAGATGTTTCTATGTTATCTCAAATAGAGCAATGTGGAGGCAAATTTTATGATAATGGCGTGGAAAAAGATCTTTTGCAAATTCTCAAAGATCATGGTGTTAACTGGATTCGTCTTAGAATTTGGAATAATCCGGTAGATTCTAATGGGAATCCATTGGGAGGAGGCAATAACGATGAGAAAAGAACAATAGAAATGGCAAAAAGAGCTAAGATACTTGGATTAAAGCTGCTGCTAGATTTTCATTATAGCGATTTTTGGGCCGATCCTGGGAAACAAAACAAGCCAGCAGCTTGGGCTAATGATCATGGTGTGAAACTTCAAGAAGATGTATATGATTTTACAGCTAAAGTTATAAATGATATGAAAAATAATGGCGTATTACCAGATATGGTTCAAATAGGAAATGAAATAGATAATGGTATTTTATGGCCTGATGGTGAGATTTCAGGAGAGGGAGCAGGTGGATATTCCGGACTTGCAGCTCTATTACAGCAAGGTATTAAAGCCGTAAGAGATAATGATCCAAACAATAATGATCCAGAAAAAAGAATAAAAATCATGATACATTTGTCAAATGGAGGCAATAATACGCTTTATCGCTCGTTCTTTGATAATTTAATTTACAATCAGGGAGTTACAGATTTTGATGTTATAGGGCTTTCATATTATCCATATTGGAGTGGAACACTTGATGAATTGAAAAATAATATTAATGATATAAGTCAAAGGTATAATAAAGATATTGTTATTGCTGAAACTGCATATGCTTATACATTGAGTAATGCTGATAATACTGAAAATAACTTTGGAAGCAAGGAAGAAGCAATTGGAGGATATAAAGCATCTATTGAAGGACAAGCTACTGCAATTAGAGATGTGATGGCAGCTGTGTCACAGGTTCCAAATAATAAAGGGTTAGGTATTTTTTACTGGGAACCAGATTGGATTCCAGTTGTTGGAGCGGGATGGAAAACAGGTGAAGGTGATGGGTGGGAAAATCAAGCGTTGTTTGACTTTAATGGTAATGCATTGCCATCAATTGATGTTTTTAACCTTGTGTCAGGCACCCAAGGAACTATAATTCCACAAGCATTATCTATAGAACCCGTAAACGTATCAACAACAGTTAACCAGGCACCTGTATTGCCAACAACTGTAAATATAGTCTATGATGATGGATCTGTTAAACCGGCATCGGTTACTTGGGAAAATATTGATTCAAGTAAATATGCTCAGCCGGGAAATTTTACTATAACAGGTACGGTTTTTGGCATAAGATATAAAGCGATAGCTACTGTTGCGGTAACAAGTTTAATAAATTATGTGCAAAATCCAGGATTTGAAGATGGATCATTAGCAAATTGGAATGTATCAGGAGATACATCAGCAGTAAAAATTGATAAAAATGCTGCTAATGCGCATTCAGGTAAATATTCGTTGAATTATTGGAGTGATAGGGCATTTACAGTTACAATATCGCAAACAATAACTGGGCTAAAAAATGGATATTATCAATTGAGTGCGTACGTAGATGGTGGTGGAGGTGAAAATAGTTTACAGTTATTTGCAAGTGATTATGGTGGTTCCAAGTTAGCTGCAGATGTGCATAATTCAGGATGGCTTGTATGGCAACATCCTACTATTCCATTAATTAAAGTGACTAATGGTCAAGTTACAGTTGGGTTAACTATCAATGGAAATAGTGGCAATTGGGGTAATTTTGATGATATACAACTTATTCAAGTCGATGATTCTGGTAATCCGATTGGTGGACCAGCGTCAACAGTTTTGACAACACCTTCTTATATAAATAGTGGTGATGTATTTGAGATCGATTATGGATTAAAAGATGTATCACAAATAATTTACGCACAGGAAATCATAATAAACTATGATCCGCAAATTTTTGATTTTGCAAAAGCTACTGCAACAGATGATAATACTATAATTTCAAAGGTATATAATGAAATACCAGGAACTATTGTAATTGATGTTGTAAATAGCAAAGGGTTAACATCAGATACAAATTTAATTAGTCTAACATTTAGAGCAAAAGTGATTGATCAATTAACGTATAGTAATATTTCAGTTTCAGAAGCTAAATTGCAAACTACTAATGACGGAAGTAATTATATTGATGCCGCACTGTCAAGTACTACAATTGCTGTAGAAGGAATAGCGACAATGACATTATCGTCACCAAATTCGGTGCTTGCAGGGGAAGATTTTACTGCAGAGATAGATATATCTGATGTTTCTCAAGCAGTATATAGCCATGATATTATATTAAATTATGATCCTAGGGTATTTGAAGTTTTAAGTTTAGATAACGTTGGAAATTCGATGATTATAGATAGTAATTATGATAATTCACAAGGAATTGCTAAGATTTTAGGAGTTGATATTGGTGGATTAAATGGTGCAAATGCTGACATAATAAAGCTTACTATACATGCTAAAAAAATCTCACAATCTACCAGTGGTTATATTATGATTAGAAGTGCGCAATTAGGGACAGCGCCAGAAGGCAACATTATATTTCCTAAATTGACAAGTACAAGCATAAAAATTATTAGTGCAAATGTCGGGAATGATGAAAATTGGACAGGAACAACAAATACCAATAGTGGAAATACAAATAATTTGGTTTATGATGGTGAAATATCAGTAAAGCCATCTGTTGATTATCTTAACGGCATTTCTACAGTATCTTTAAATGTTGACGATTTAAACAGAGCTATGAAAAGTGCTAAAACCAGTGAAGATGGGACAAAAAATGTTGTAATAAGTATACCTAAAGTTGATGGTTTGAAACAGTACGATATTAAATTCCCAGCGTCGTTTTTAGCATCAAATGATGAAAAGCAGGAAGTTCAACTTACAATGGGGATTGCTACAGTTATAATTCCGACTAATATATTTAATGAAAATGAAATAAAACAATCAAAAGAAATAACTTTTAGCTTCAAAAACATTGATAAGTCAGAATTAAGTAATGAATTAAAACAGTTTGATATTATTGGAACAGGCATAGACTTTGGTATAAAGATAGATGGTACTAGTATTTCTTGGAATAATCCTGATTCACATGTAGTGATAAAAATTCCTTATACACCTACTGCTGGGGAATTGAAAGATTTGGATCATATTGTTGTGTTGTATATTGATGACAATGGTTCAGTTTCATCAATACCAAACTCTATGTATGATACTAAATCAGGTGAATTGATATTTAGAACAATACATTCAGGAAAATATGTAGAAGCATTTATTCATAAAACATTTAGTGATATAAGAGGCAATTGGGCTCAAAATGCAATAGAAGTTCTTGCATCTAAAGGTGTTACTAACGGTACATCAAAGAACTTGTTTAGTCCGAATCTTAAGATAACTAGGGCAGATTATATAACTATGCTTTTGACAGCCCTTGGGTTGACTGCGAAAGTTGATCAGAATTTTAGTGACATTCAGGCATCAAATTACTATTATAATTCTGTTGGAATAGCTAAAAAACTTGGAATTGTTTCAGGAGTTGGTGATAACAAATTTGATCCTAATGATTCTATTAAAAGAGAAGATATGTTCGTAATGACTGCTAATGCTCTTAAGTTGCTTGGCATATTAAACTCAACGGGAACAAGTTATGATTTAAATAAATTCACAGATATAAATGATATATCATCGTATGCAGTTGAAAGTATTGCCACACTTGTTAAATCAGGTATAGTAAATGGTAAAGATAATAATAAGATTGACCCTAGAAATTATGCAACTAGAGCAGAAGCTGCAGCAGTTATTTATAATGTAATAAAAGACTTAGAAAAGTGATTAATATAATTTGTAGTGCATAATATTTTAATTATTATGCACTACATGATTGAAATATTTGTAAGAATTTATAAAATAGATTCTGATTAAATAAAATGAATTGATTAGGAGGAATATTCATGAATAAGATTCTAAAAATATTTTCCGTTTTTTTAGGTGCTTTTTTGATTTTTGTTAACATGTCAATAAATGAAGCAAAAGCTGATCCTGTTAATCTTGTGCAAAATTCTAGTTTTGAATCTGGCTTAGATAATTGGACTATTGTACAAAGTCAAAGTAATATAGCTTCTATTGATTCTTCTGGCAAGCCTGAAGAAATAAAATCGGGTAATAATTCTCTTGCAATTTATTATAATTCAAGTTATACATTCAAAATCTCACAAACTATTTCAAATATACCAAATGGTATATATTCTTTAACAGTCTATGCAGAAGGTGACCCATCTGAAGGCAATGCAAATATACAATTGTTTGCAAGCGATTATGGTGGAGCACAAATAACTACTAATATAATTAATACGGGGTGGGGGAAATGGGTACAATATTCAATTAATAATATTGATGTTACTACAGGGACATGTACAATAGGAATTCAGGTAGAAACGAATGGGTCTTATTGGGGCACGTTTGATGATTTTTCATTTACTATGACAAGTGAATCAAATATACCACCCACAATTACTTCTATAAAACCCATAAATGTAAATACAATAATTAATAATCCACCTCAACTTCCTACTACTGTAACAGCTGTATACAGTGACGGCTCTATCAGACAAGTGAATGTAACTTGGGATGCGGTTGATCCAATAGATTATCAGCATATTCAATCATTTAATGTTTATGGGACAGTCGATGATTCGGTATATAAGGCTCAGGCAATTGTTACAGTTAACTATAAATCTATGGATTTAAATAATAATGGCATTGTTGATATTGGAGATTTAGCTATTGCAACATATTACTATCAGATAGAATCAAATGATTCTAATTGGAAAAGTGCTAGTTTAGCTGATATTAATAATGATGGAATAGTTAATTTGCAAGATTTAAAAATAATAGCGCAGCAAATATTTTGAAATTTGACTATGAATTATCTATAGATGGTTTGAAAATGGGAAGGTATATATAATAACCTTCCTTTATTTGTTAATAATAATATTTGCTGTTACATAATTACTTGTAGGATATTAACAATATGTAGAAAAACAATTATAATTTATTATAGTAATAGTTATATCTAGTCATGTATGTTTTATTTTTCATTATTATATGAGCTATAATGCAAATGTTTGAAAATATATTAAAGATATTAATAAAATCAAAAAAGGGTGGGTTGATTTGGTTAATATAAGAGATGTTGCGAAGTATTGTGGAGTCTCAGCTATGACTGTATCCAGAGCATTGAATAACAGCGGCCAAATATCAAAAGAGACAAAAGAAAGGATATTGAAAGCTTGTGAAGAATTAGGATACAGGCCCAATTTTGCTGCCAGAAGCCTTGTCACGAAAAAAACCAATATGATTGGACTCATTATACCCGATATAACAAATCAATATTATTCACAAGTAAGCAAAGGTGTCAGTTCATATCTAAGCCTTCATGGTTATGGGCTATTGCTCTGCAATAGCGACAGAAAAAAGGAAGAAGAAAGAAGGTATCTTAACTTTTTGGCAGAAGGCAGAGTTGACGGAATAATTATCTTGCCTGTAAAACCAAAGAAAGAAGATTATGAAGGGATTCTAAAAGAAATACCGCTTGTTGTAGCGGATAATTACGTTGATGGGCTTGATGCAAACTTTGTCGGCAACGACAACTACCATGGAGCATCAGAGATCGTACGGCACATGGTAAAACAGGGATTTAAAAAGATTGGAGCTATACTTGGACCATCAAGTTCCAGCGCTTCAAACGAAAGATTAAGAGCATATAAAGATATATTGGCAGAAAATAACATAGAATATCAGAGTGATATTGTTTTAGAAAGCGATGCCACATTTGATGATGGATTTAACTTGGCAAAAACCTTAATCGAAAAAGGTGTTGACAGCATTTTTGCAATAAATGATACTGTCGCATTAGGAGTCATAAAATACTGCTATTTGAACAATATTAAAATACCAGATGATGTAGGTATAGCGGGGTACGACAATATTCAGCAATCGTCTATGTTGCCTGTTCCATTGACGACGGTGGATCAAAATGGAAGTCAATTGGGAAAAGTGGCTGCAGAAACGATGATAAGTTTGTTGACAGGTAATGAGATGATTCCGAAGAAAATCATCCTTAAGCCACAATTGATAGTTAGAAAATCTTTAAGGGAAAGCTAATAGTGTTATTGACTATTTTTTAAATAAAGAGTATACTTTATTTAGACGTTACGTTAACGGTAACATATAAAGGAGGTATTTTTTGTGGAGATAAGATATGCCAGTCATTATGAGGACGTTAAGCACTATGACACATCTGAATTGAGAAGACATTTTTTAATCGAAAATCTATTCGAGGCAGATAAGATTAATATGGTCTACAGCCATGTAGACAGGATAATCGTGGCAGGCGTTGTACCGATAAATGAGGTGCTTCGACTGGAGACAAGCAAAGAATTGGGAACAGATTATTTTTTGGAAAGAAGAGAGATGGGCATAATTAATATAGGCGGAACGGGTATCGTAAATCTGGATGGCGAAAAATATGAGCTGAAAAATAGCGATGGCTTGTATGTTGGCATGGGGGTAAAGGAAGTAAGCTTTGAAAGTGTAGATGCCCTAAAGTCTGCAAAGTTTTACATCAATAGCGCTACAGCCCATAAGAGCTATCCTACAGTTAAAATAGGTTTAGACGATGCAAACAAAGTAAAAGCAGGCACTGATGAAGAGTGCAATAAGAGAACGATAAATCAGTACATCCATCCTGCAGTATGTCAAAGCTGCCAATTGGTGATGGGCATGACTATATTAGAACCTGGTAGCATATGGAATACGATGCCGTGCCATACCCATGATAGGAGGATGGAAGTTTATCTTTATTTCAATATGGATGAAGATAATGTGGTGTTTCACTTTATGGGCAAGCCAAATGAGACCAGACATATTGTCGTAAAAAATGAGCAAGCGGTTATATCTCCAAGCTGGTCGATTCACTCTGGCGTAGGTACAAAGAATTACACGTTTATATGGGGAATGGTAGGCGAGAATCAGACATTTACCGATATGGACACTATACCTACAAAAGATCTAAGATGAGGAGGGGTTAATCATGCACAGCATTAATGATTTTTCAATGGACTTTTTCAGATTAGACGGAAAAGTGGCAATTGTGACAGGTGGGAATACAGGATTAGGACAAGGGTATGCGGTGGCTTTAGCGAAAGCCGGAGCTGATTTATTTATAGTTACCCATAATAATCGCTTTGATGAAACAAGAGAGCTTATCGAAAAAGAAGGCGGCAAGGTGGAATTCTTCCAGACAGATTTATCGAGGAGAGAAAATATAAATGCAGTTGTAGACAGATGTCTTGAGGTTTATGGCAAGATTGATGTGCTTGTAAACAATGCAGGTACAATAAAAAGGTCTCCTTTGCTTGAATACAAAGATGAAGATTGGAAGACTGTTTTAGACATCAATCTGAATGCGGTGTATTATTTAAGCCATGAAGTGGCGAAGGTAATGGTCAAACAAGGTGGAGGAAAAATCATAAACATAGCTTCAATGCTTTCGTTTCAAGGCGGAAAATTTGTACCGGCATATACGGCATCAAAACACGGGGTTGTAGGAATTACAAGGGCTTTTGCAAATGAATTGGCAGACAAAAACATACAGGTAAATGCAATAGCTCCAGGATATATTGAAACCAACAATACAGCGCCAATAAGAGCTGATGAAAGCAGAAATGCCGAGATACTTTCGAGAATACCTGCAGGAAGATGGGGTCACCCGTTTGACGTGATGGGAGCTTTAGTATTTTTGGCAAGCAAAGCTTCAGACTATGTAAACGGACACGTATTAGCTGTCGATGGCGGCTGGCTTGTAAGGTGATTAAAATTCATAAAATTTTTTATTTTACAATGTCCTTTCCAGTCATATTTTTTCTTTTTTTACAAACAATATTGATTGGGGAGGCGCATATTATGAATGGAAGAACTACGAGTTGGGTTGTTACTGGTGTTGGAGCGGCTGTGACGGCTGCGGGACTTATGACAGGCGGAATGTTGGGTGCTGGAATTACTGGCTTTGGATTGGCGCACGTCGTGTTAGGAGTTTTAGACATGTTTAGGCCGACAGTGCAAAGATAGCACAATATCTCCTCAGTTTTTGCTGGGGAGATTGTTTTTATTGCAATAAGATCTCAAATGCGAATATTGTCCAAAAATTTTAAAAATGATTGACAAATCCATTTTATTGCTGTATAATGATAAAAAATAAAAGATTTTTCGATGATCAGGAATAGTAGCTTAAGCGATTAATACAAGCGAGTCAGGGATGGTGTGAGCCTGATTATTATAGCTTTAGCGAATGGGCCTGTGAGATGCGAGGTGAAGTGTAGTAGCCGAGCCGGTAAACACCGTTATATGTGATGCACATGTTAGTGTGCTTAGAGATAAGACATATTGTCTTAAGAAGGGTGGCACCGTGGAAGCATAGCCTTTCGCCCCTACATTAGGGGTGGAAGGCTTTTTAATTTACATTTTTTAAGGAGGGAGGTGAAGAAAGTGGATACAAGAAAGACATTGAGAGAGTTTATACTTTGCGCATTGCTTATGGCTATTGGCGTAGTGTTACATTTTATCACTCCAGCTTTCATGTTAAATATGAGGCCAGATTTTATGCTTTCCATGCTTTTCATATCATTGATGATCGTCGACGATCTGAAAATCAATTATGTAACAGCAATCATCGCAGGAATATTGACGGCATTGACAGGATCTATGCCTGGAGGACAGATTGCAAATCCAATCGATAAACTTGTCACATCTACAATCATAATTTTGATGCTTAAGGTTTTGAGAAACAGAGTAAATGAAGGAATCATCGCTGGAGTAGTTGGCATCATAGGGACAATCATTTCAGGTTCAGTTTTTTTAGGCGTTGTGTCGCTTGTAGCAGGACTTCCGGGACCATTTTATCTCTTGATGCTGACAGTTGTCATACCTACAGCAGTGGTAAATACTGTAGTCACTGTAATTGGTTATTACATCATAAAGAAAGTTTCCAAGTCTACACTTGTTATAAATAAGTAGCACTTTGACATATATTAATCCTCGAAAGAGGATTTTTGTTTTTTGTAGAATAAAATATTGTGTGACATTGACTTAATATGTGACTATTGAAAAATTTCAATCCCTGTTGTAATATTTATGGGTAGGGGGCAAGAAATAATTATGAAAACGTTGCATAGCATCTTTAATTTCTTTAAGAAAAATATAATATTGATATTGATAACGCTAATTGCAGTATTAAGCATTTTTTTATATAAATTTCAGCAGATCGAGGAACCTGTTTTAGCAGGTAAACCATTATATCACTTTTATTTAGTAGCACAAAATTCGGTGGATCCGTTTTGGAAGGAAGTGCAAAAAGGTGCGGAAGATGCTGCAAAATACTATAACGTCGCTGTCGAATTTAATGCTCCAAAGTTTAATAATATTAATGAAGAATTGGAGTTTCTCGATATAGCAGTTTTATCAAAAGTAGATGGTATTATAACACATGTTTCATATGATGGGGACTTCAATACGCTGATAGATGAAGCTTATGCAAACAATATACCTGTTGTTACAATTGAAAATGATTTAAAAGACAGCAAAAGGAAGTCTTTTGTAGGTGCCAACAGCTTTATTTTGGGAGAAGAAGCTGGAAAGCTTATGAGACAGTCTACAGGAGGCAAAGCTAATATAGCTGTTATCATGAGCAATGATGTAGGAAATGACACAACAAGCCAGAACTTAAAACTGAATGGATTCTTAAGCATTATAAACAGTGTACCAGGTATGAAAGTTTCAAAAGTATATACGTCACAGTTAGGTGCTTTAAGTGCAGAAGAAATAACTCAGTCCATCATAAACAGCAACGATGGTATAAATGCTTTGTACATTACAGATTCTGTGGATACAATTGGTGCCTCACAAGTGGTGGTGGATTTCAGCAAGGTAGGTGAAATATCTATAGTTGGATATGGAGATACGCCTGATATATTAAGGTACGTTGACAAAGGCATAATTTATGGTACAGTGGTGAGCGATCCATATAAGATGGGTTATGAAAGCATTAAAGCCTTGATTGAGATCAAAAAAAATAACGATGTTTCTACTTTTATAGACACAGGCGTAAATATAATAACTAAAAGCAATGTAAAAGAGTATGAGGATAAGACAAAACAAAAAGATTAGTAGGTGTTATGGTGAATAAGAGTTTATTTCAGTTTAAAGGAATAAGAAGAAAAATATTTGCACATCTTTTGATAACTACACTTATTATGGGGATTACAAGCATATACTCTTATTATAATGCGAAAATTGTAATAGACAGGTTAAAGTCTATTTTTACTGATTATGTCTACTTAAATAGCCTTAACAACGACATAAATTCTCTGGAGACAGAAGTTGAAAAATATCTTTCTACAAAATCTTCCGATTCGCTTCTAAATTATTACACCATTAGCAACAAGCTAAACAATAGTGCTGAAGACATGATAAGCATAACAACGTATGATAATGACAGCCTCATGCAAAAGGACATTGGCAATATGATAATAAGCCTTCTATCTGAGACAGATAAAGCTGTAAATGCCAAGAGGGGCAGAATAAGCAGCGAATATATAGAGTATTTCACAAGAGCAAATAAAATAAATGATTATATAAAATTATACATCAATAATTTAATGTACAATAAACTTCAAGAAGGTACAATAAAGTACAACAAGATATCTAAGAATATGGTTTTTATAAGCTTTTTAAATATTTTTCTGATAGTTATATCTGTGGTTTTAAATATCGTGTTAGCGATTATATACACATATAGGATAACAAAGCCAATTTCAGAGTTATCTGACACAGCAATGAGGATTTCAAAAGGAGATTTTGACATAGATCCAATTAAAATTAAGACAGACGATGAAGTTAATATCTTGGCTGATGCTTTTAACAATATGGTTACTAATATTAAAAATTATATAGATGAGATAAAAATGCAGGCTAAAGTAGAAAAGCGTCTTAAAGAGCAAGAGATGCAGAACCTTAAGATGAAAAATATCTTGAGAGAATCGGAGTTGAAGGCACTCCAGTCCCAGATAAATCCACATTTTTTATTTAATACTTTAAATGCCGCATCACAAATCGCTATGATGGAAGGCGCAGAAAAATCATCTGAATTTATAGAAAAGGTGGCGGATCTTTTCAGGTACAATCTTAGAAAACTTGATAAACCAGTTACGCTGAAAGAAGAAATAGACAATGTGTTTAATTACATGTACATTCTAAAGACAAGATTTGGCGATAAAGTGGAGTTCCAGGCGAACATAGATGAGAAACTTTTAGATGTAAAGGTGCCTTGTACAATTGTTCAGCCTGTTGTTGAAAATGCATTCATTCATGGTATAGAAGACATGGATAGAGATGGTCATATAAAGATAGAGATTAAAAGAGTAGGAGAAAGTATTCATATTGATGTCATAGATGACGGTATGGGAATGACTAAGGAAAGTATTGAGAAGATTCTGGCTGCGGATGATCCTGACAACGATGAGAATAAGCATGTCACAGGCATTGGAATGCACAATGTGATAAACCGTTTAAGGCTATACTACAACAAGCCCAATATAAGTGATGTCATAGAGATAGAAAGCCGCATAGGATATGGAACAAGGGTGACTTTAAAAATTCCTGATGGAAGGGGTAGTGCAGCATGATAAAAATACTTATAGCAGATGATGAGCAGATAGTGGTGGATTCTGTAAAATTTATCATTGATAATAACTGTGAAGACGTGGAAGTTGTAGGTTTTGCAAAATCGGGAAGAGAAGCCATAGAAAAAGCTCACATGTTAAAGCCTGATGTTGTATTCATGGACATAAGAATGCCTGGTATAGATGGCATAGAGGCAATTAAGAGAATTAAGGAAAGTCACAATGATATAGAGTTTGTCATAATCACAGCTTATGATTACTTCAACTATGCGAAAGAGGCAATAAACTTAGATGTAGTAGACTACCTTTTAAAACCGCTAAATAAAAACAAGGTCATAGATACTGTCAAAAAAGTCGAAAGATTGATAGAAAAAAAGCGCCAAGATATGGAAAAAGAATTGGAAATGAAGGAAAAAATGACAGCGATACTGCCTTATATTGAAAATGAAATGATATATTCCTTGTCATCGTCTAATTTTAAGCAGGAAGATATTGATTTTTATGGAAATATATTTAATATTAAATTAGATATGGGCTTTGCCGTAGTCGTCTTGCTTGATAAAGACAGCACAGATTCGGATATTTTTATGGGAAATGTTAAAGTGCACGAAAATCTGATGTACCTTAAAGAATATATAAAAAGTTTAAAAGATTGCCTTGCAACTATTTTGCTTGACAGGATAATAGTCTATGTACCTACAGTAGCTTATGATGATCTATATATAATTAAAAATGATTCAATTAGCTTTTGTGAAATGATTTTAAAAGAGATGAGAAACCTCGAGATAGGAGTCAGAATAGGCATAGGCAGACCATATGAGACAGCTTATTTTTCGAAGTCATATGATGAAGCTTTATTTGCCATAAAGACAGGTTCTGACGCTATAACACATTTTGACGACATTAAGCTATCTGAAGCAAAAGAACTTGGTTTAAATTATGATACGGCTGAGCTTGTAGAAAATATCATATCCAATAGCATTGACGGAGCTTTAATTAATGTCAACAGTATTTTTCAAAAATTGCAACATAACTATAAAGATAGTATAGAACTGATTAAATCGAAGGTCTTTAGCCTTCTTATTGAAGTTATGACTAAAATCAACACCTACTGTGATGTTACGTCAGTATTAGAAGAAAATTTGATTATCGATATTTTGAAGACCGACGAAATAGATAGCCTAAAAGATATGTTTTCAAAATTTATATCAAACGTTATAACGAAATTGCACAGAAATAGGGAGAAATACTACACGGGACTTATTGCAAAGGCTATTGATTATATAAATAAAAATTACCACAAGGAGGTAAAACTTTACGATGTGGCCCAGATGCTGAGCATAAGCTATCACTATTTCAGCAAGATGTTTAAAGAAGAGACAAAGTGCAATTTTGTTGATTACATCACTCGAGTAAGAATAGAAAAGGCGAAAGAGTTTTTGCAGGACGAAACTATAAGTGTAAAGGAGGTTTGCTTTAAGGTAGGGTACAATGATCCTAACTATTTTAGCAGGATATTTAGAAAGGAGACAGGCATGACTCCTACGGATTACAAAAATAGAGTATCAAAAGGAGGTGTTGCGTTTGAAAATTAAACTAAGAGATGTGGTATTAGTGCTGCTTACGTTGATATTGCTGGTTCTTCTGGTGTTATTAGGGAACAGGATTTACAAATATTATGAAGCTAGCAAATATGTTGACGATACAAGTGATAAAAATGTGATAAAGATAGGATTTTCCCTCGGTACTTTGAAAGAAGAAAGATGGGTAAAGGATCGGGATATATTCATGGCAAAAGCGAAAGAGTTGGGGGCAGAAGTTTTTGTGCAAAATGCAAACAATGATGACGAGGATCAACTAAAGCAAGTGAAATATTTGCTGGACAAGAAGATTGACGTGCTTGTCATTGTTCCAAACGATCTTAAGAAAGCTTCTGCAGCGGTGGAGATGGCTAAAAAAGCAGGTGTCAAGGTTATTTCCTACGACAGACTTGTCTTAAATTCAAATGTAGATTTATATATTTCATTTGATAATGTAAAAGTCGGAAAGCTAATGGCAGAATACCTTATTAAAAGGTATCCAAAAGGCAATTATCTCATAATAAATGGTGCAACAAATGACAACAACACAAAGATGATTAAAGAAGGGTATGACAGCGTATTGCTTCCAAAGGTTAAAAGTGGAGACATACGCATATTAGGAGAGGAATGGACTCCAAACTGGATGTCAGAATACGCATTTCAGTCTACTGAAAAATATATACAGGAAAATTATAAGATAGATGCAATAATTGCAGGTGACGATGGATTGGCAAATGGCATAATTGAAGCATTGTCAGAACACAGGTTGGCAGGCAAGGTGGCTGTTGTAGCGCAGGATGCTGATCTTGCTGCATGTCAGAGAATAATAGAGGGTACTCAGCTTATGACTATATACAAGCCAATTGATAAACTTGCTGGAGATGCGGCGAAGTTGGCAGTGAAATTGGCAAAAGGGGAGAAATTAAACGTAGGCAATACGATTTACGATGGGAAGTACAATGTTCCATATTACAAGCTGGAGCCAATAGCGGTTGACAAGACTAACATAGACGATACTGTGATTAAAGATGGCTTTCATAGCCGCGACGATGTTTACAGATATACCAATTGATTTTTTTAAGGCTTAAAGCCTTTATTTTTTTGTCATAAAATAATCCAGATAAAATTTCAAATAAAATTATTTAAAGCAAAAAAATGAACGAAAACAAAAAATGGTTTAGAGGCGAAATAAAGATGTTTGTAGAATATATATAAGCGAAAATATAAACAACAGAAAGGAGATAGTATTTATGAAAACATTTAGGTTATGGCTTGTAGTTGCTTTGATGATTTTCGCAACTTTTGCATTTGCAGGTTGTGGCAACAGCACAAATTCAAGCAGCACAAGCTCAAACAATACAAGCTCAAGTAATACGAGTTCAAGCAATACAAGCTCAAATAGTGCAGGTAAGTATTCAAATGTTGGCATAGTGCTTCCAACAAAAGCTGAATCAAGATGGCCAATGGCACAGAAGCAATTTGAACAAGCATTGCCAGGCGCGACGATTCTTTATAGTAACGGAGATACCGCTACTGAAAAGACAAACGTTGAAAGTCTCATATCTAAAGGTGTAAAGGTTCTTGTTATCGTTCCGCAGGATGCAACTGCAGCAGCGGCTGAAGTAAACGAGGCTCATAGTAAAGGTATCAAAGTTATTTCTTATGACAGACTTATAATGAATACACCAAATGTTGACTACTATGTAACATTTGACAGCGTAGCTGTTGGTGCAGCTCAAGCTCAATATTTGGTTGACAATGCTAAAGGTACAGGTAATCACTTGTATTTATATGCAGGTGCTCCTTCAGACAACAATGCATTCTTGTTCTTCCAAGGTGCTTGGAGTGTTCTTCAACCAAAGATTGCTGATGGTACATTTGTAATAGAAAATTCAAGTATTGCTGATTCATTAAAGAACACAGCAACACTTTCCCACAGTCAATTAGCTCAAATTATAGGTCAGATTACAACAAACTGGGATCCAGCAACTGCTAAGACATTAGCACAAGCTAACTTGGCAAAAGCAAAGGCAGATCAGAAGGGCGTTGTTTATGTTCTTGCTCCAAATGATGATACATCACGTGCTATAACAGATACATTCAGAGCAGACAAAGATGTTACTCAGATTTACTCAACAGGTCAGGACTTTACACAGGCTTCGTTGCAGTACATTTTGGATGGCAAACAGAGCATGACAATTTGGAAATCAGATGCAAAACTTGTTGCTGACGTTAAAGATATAGTTGATTCTATCAACAATAACGCAAAGCCATCATGTATCGTAACAACTTACAACAATGGCAGTGCAGATGTTCCTGCAACAAAAGCTCCTTTGACTATCGTTACAAAGGATAACGCTGAAAGCATTATTAATTCTTCAGGATTGTATAAAGTGGATAACGGTAAAGTTAGTCCAGTACAATAATCGACTGTTAATTATTACGCTGTACAATTTTAGAAGGGTAGGATAAACTTTTGCTTATCATACCCTTCGACTTTAATTTAGGAGGTGCAAACTCTTGAAAGACGCTGAATATATTCTTGAAATGGATAATATCGGGAAAACATTTCCTGGTGTTAAAGCACTTGATGGCGTAAACTTTAAGGTTAAGCGAGGAGAAATTCATTGTTTGGTTGGTGAAAATGGTGCAGGGAAATCAACGTTGATGAAGATTCTCTCAGGTGTTTACCCATCAGGTACATTTACTGGAAGAATTATTTTAAATTCTACTGAACAACATTTTAGAAGCATTGAGGATAGTGAAAGAGCAGGAATTGCCATAATACATCAGGAGCTTGCTTTAATACCGGAACTTACAATTTATGAAAACATATTTTTGGGACACGAAATCAAAAAAGGCCCGTTTATAGATTGGAATGAAACGATTATTAAAGCCAAAGAAGTGCTTAAAAGAATTCGCGTAAATATTAATCCTGAAACTAAAGTTAAGGATGTTGGAGTTGGAGTCCAGCAGCTTGTTGAAATAGGTAAAGCCTTAAGTAAAGATGTTAAACTTTTGATTTTAGACGAACCTACAGCAGCACTCAGTGAAGTTGATTGCGAGAATTTGCTGCAAATTTTAAGAGAATTAAAGAAACAAGGCATAACCTGTATAATGATCTCGCATAAATTAAAAGAAGTTATCTCTATTGCTGATACAATCACGGTTTTAAGAGATGGAAAGACAATTACGTCAATTGATGCTACTAAGCGCAAAGTTGAGGAAAAAGAAATAATTAAGTATATGGTTGGCAGAGAGATAGAAGATATTTATCCAAAGAGGGAAGGCGTTAAATATGGAGATGTATGTTTTGAATTGAAAAACTGGACAGCTTTTGACCCAAGCAAAGGACGTGAAATTCTCCATAATATTAATTTTAAAGTCCACAAAGGTGAAATTGTTGGAATTGCAGGGCTTATGGGCGCAGGGCGTACCGAAATGGCTCTAAGTATTTTTGGCAATACAAAACATTATATTATAAAAGGCGAATTATATGTTAATGGAGTCAAAAAGCATTTAAGCTCTCCTGAGAAAGCTATTAAAGAGAAAATTGTATATGTTACAGAGGATAGAAAAGGAAATGGACTTGTATTGATTCAAGATATAAAATTTAATATACCTCTTTCCAATCTCAAGCAATTACTGAAAGGGCTTTTTATTGATCAACATGAAGAAGTAAATGCTGCCAATAAGTTCTTTAATGAGCTAAATATTAAAGCGCGTTCTATCGAGCAAGTTGTTGGGACTTTGTCTGGTGGAAATCAGCAAAAGGTTTCTGTAGCGAAAGGACTTTTTACTTTGCCAGACTTGCTGATTTTGGATGAACCAACTCGAGGAATTGATGTTGGAGCTAAGTTCGAAATATATACAATTATGAATGAACTTGTTAAGAGGGGTATGAGCATCATAATGATTTCCTCTGAGTTACCTGAAATATTGGGTATGAGCGACAGGATATATGTTATGTCTAATGGTACTATGACCGGTGTTATAGACGCTAAGGATGCAACAGAGGAAAAAATCATGGAAATGGCTACGGCCTGATATTTTGAGGAGGGATATTATGAAAGAACTAGGTGTAATTCTCAGAAAGAACATACGTGATTATGGTATGTTTATTGCATTAGCTGTGATTTTCGTTTTATTTACTATTTTAACTAATGGTACGTTTATTTCTCCATATAATATATCAAGTTTGATAAATCAAACAGGTTATATAGCAGTATTAGCTACTGGCATGACGCTTGTAATTATTGTTAGGCAAATTGACTTGTCAGTCGGTTTCCTTTCAGGCTTTTTAGGAGCTATAGCTGCAATATTGATGATGAATTATCATGTTCCAGCTATTCTCGCAATACTTATTGTACTAGCTTTAGGTGCGGTTATTGGTTTATTCTTTGGTGTACTGATTGCAAAGGTTGGTATACCTGCATTTGTTGTAACTCTTGCGGGTATGATATCTTTCCATGGATTATTGCTATTCGCTACTCAGGCAGGCGGTACAATCAACATTACTGATAAATTCTTCAATGAAATAGGCAATGGTTTTATACCAAGTTTTGGGAAAATTGGCGGATTTGCAGTGTCAACTCTTGTGATTGGTCTAATTGGTATAGTGTTGTTTATTTATTTTCAGTTTAAGGCTCGGAATACAAAGAAAAAATACAATTTTGAAGTTCTACCTATGCCTTTCTTTATTGCTAAAATCGCATTTGTTGTTGCGTTGATTGCAGCATTAATACTTATTTTAGCAATGAATAATGGTATTTCTTGGACATTTGTTATTGTTTTTGTAGTTGTTTCTATATTTACGGTGATATTAAATAAAACAGCTTTTGGACGCCATATTTATGCTGTTGGTGGTAACCCTGAAGCAGCTGAACTTTCTGGTATCAATGTGGCAAATGTTTTAATTTATACATTTGTTATTATGGAAACTTTGACTGCACTTTCAGGAATACTTTTTGCATCAAGAATGCAAAGTGCTTCACCAACAGCAGGCACAGGTTTTGAGCTTTTGGCAATTGCCGGTGCATTTATCGGCGGATGCTCTGCAAACGGCGGTGTTGGTAAAGTTACAGGCTCATTAATTGGTGCTTTAGTTATGGTATCACTAACTAATGGTATGGACTTAATGGGACTTGGAAGTTCTATTCAATACGTAATACAAGGTATAATACTTGTTTTAGCTGTCGTATTTGACATTCTTACACGTCGTTCTCAAGCTGTTGGCTAATAAGGGTGCCTATAAAGGTGCCTGGCGGGTTTATCCCGCTTTTTTATTTTGCAGAAATTGTGATGCTTTAAATTGATGAAATTGTGTTATAATTGAATCAAGAGTCTTTATTGAAAGTGGGGGAGTGTAGTGGATTTCGAAGATAGAGTTTCAAGGCGTGCAAAATCTATAGAGATATCTACAATAAGGTATTTTTTTAATATGGCAAAAGAAGTGCCTGGCGCCATATCGCTGACCATTGGAGAACCGGATTTTGTCACTCCAAGGCACATAATAGATGCGGCGTATGCCTCATTATTAGAAGGAAAAACTGGATATACGGTAAATGCCGGACTTATAGAGTTACGGCAAGAGATATCAAAATATCTCAAAAGAAGTTGCGATGTAGAGTATAAGCCTGATGGAGAGATACTTGTCACAATTGGTGCTACAGAGGCTATTTACATAGCACTTAATACGCTTTTAGATGAAGGAGACGAAGTTTTAATACCTGAGCCGTCATTTGTGGCTTACGATCCATGCACAAAATTGGCTGGTGGCAAATCTGTTTTTGTTCCTACATATGAGAAAGATAACTTTGTCTTAAAAGCAGATGTATTAGAGAAATATGTGACGGAGAGATCAAAGGTTTTGATTTTGCCATACCCCAATAATCCGACAGGTGCAGTCATGCCTTATGAGGAAATGGTGAAATTGGCTGAGGTAGTATTAAAGCATGATTTGCTGGTTGTGACGGATGAGATATACTCTGAACTGGTATATGATGGTTTCAAACATGTAAGCATTGCATCGCTGCCTGGAATGTGGGAAAGGACTGTTTTGATAAATGGCTTTTCCAAGTCTTATGCCATGACAGGATGGAGGCTTGGCTACATAGCGGCGCCGGAGTATTTTGTAAAGCACATGACAAAGATACATCAGTATGATGTCACATCAGCATCAACACAATCGCAATACGCAGGTTTGGAGGCTTTAAGAAACGGCGATGGTGATGTGAAATTCATGCGAGAAAAATACGATGAAAGAAGGAAATTTTTGTACGCAAGCTTGATTGATATGGGATTTAAGTGTTTTGAGCCTAAAGGTGCGTTTTACATATTTCCATCGATTAAAGAGACTGGACTTACGTCGTTGGAATTCGCCAAGAAGCTTTTATATGAAGCGAAAGTCGCTGCAGTGCCAGGAAGTGCTTTTGGCGAGCATGGCGAAGGATACATAAGAATGTCTTATGCTACATCGATGGAAAATCTAAAAGAGGCAGTAAAAAGGATAAAGGTGTTTATGAAGGAATTTTAGGAAGAACCCATGGATATAAGTCCATGGGTTTTAAAATTTTTGCCATAGTAAAGAAAACATTTAAAATTATCCAATAATTTGTCAAAGATGAGATATACATTAACATACTAAATTGAATGTTTCATACAGAAAGAACTGCAAAGACACAAGGGAATTAACTATTTATGATATTACATGAATATCCAAAATAATATAAATTTGGTATGTGTGTCATGTAACAATATAATCATTTTGTTACTTATTACAACATATTCTCTTATTCGACAAAAAAATCTAAAATCCTGCATAATATAGAAAAATTTTAAAGATTTTATTACAAAATTTTTACTTTTTGCTTAAAACTGAACCAAAGTATATAATTCATCTTTTTGCTCTTGATTTACGCCAATATATCTTAAAGTGATTTTCTGAGAACTATGATTAAAAGTATCCATTATTAAGCCTATATTATAACGTGATGTCTTGTAACTCCAATATCCCCAAGTTTTTCTCAAACTATGAGTACCAAAATTCTCGACACCAACAGTTTCAGCGGCTTCTTTCAAGATTCTGTAACTTTGGATTCTTCCTATATGTCCGCCTTTATTGCTTGGAAATAAATAATCATCATATTTTAGACATCTTAATTTTATATATTTATCAATTTCCTTTTTTAATGATTCATTAATTTTGATTTTTTTTTCTTTTTCGGTTTTTTTCTCTTTAATAGATTTTTAAATGATTATTTTACTTAATGCCGTAGGAGGTAAATAATAAATCCAGTAACTCCTAAATTATTAAGTTATATCGAAAAATTCAAATCAAATGAAACATGTAAAAAAGATATAGATATATCTAAAAAATATTAAATTAATCATTTTAAATGCTAATGTATCAAGTATATTATGAACTTATTAAATGTAACAAAATGATGGAGAATTTTAAGTCATTTGATTTATTGAAAAGAGCAAACTTATCGAAAGATAAGGACGCGGATTTTGCCAAGACAGCCGGGTTGCCAGCTTACTAGTTGGAATGGGGCAACCGTGTGGTTATCCTATTTTTTATTTGTAAATCAGTTGTAATTAAAGAGAAGGTGGTGCATCAAAATTATATGAATATCATTGTAAAGTTTAACGAAATTTTAAATATTGTTTAAGATGGAGTTGAAAGTATGAAATGGGCATTTATGATTCAGTAATGGGACTGCATGACAGAAAATATGTTGAAAAAAGGCTAAGTGAACAAAATGCATAGGGACATTAAAAGTTTTGTATGATTTGCTTTGTAAACTTTGTTTAAATATTTTTTTGGAGGGAATTTGGTTTGAATGAATTGTTAGATTATCAATATGTTGTATATGAATTGTGTGGAGAAAAATATGCAATAAAAATAAATGAAGTGTATGAAATTATAAGATTAAAAAAAATTACTTATCTATATAACAGCAAATCATATTTAGAAGGTATTATAAATTTGCGCGGAAAAATTGTACCAGTCATTAATATACATAGGATATTGGGACTTGAAAATTATTCTGATACTAAATCAACACGTATTGTAATATTAAGATTTAATGATGAATTAATTGGTACAATCGTTGATAGAGTAATTCAGGTCGCAAAGTTTTCTGATATTCAACCGACTCCAGAAACAGTAGATGAAATAGATGGAAATTATTTTGAAGGGTTGGGTATTACACAGGATGGTGAAGTTATTGCGATAATGAAAGTTGATAAATTGTTAAATGCAGAATATTGACAGATAAGGGGGTGTGTAAATTGTATGATAGTCCGGAATTTATCAGAGCTTTTCTTGACGAAGTTGATGAGCAACTGGAACTTTTCGAAAAAAATATTTTGAATTTGGAACGTGATCCAAATGATGAGATAATAAGAGCTTTATTTAGAATAGCACACACACTGAAAGGATCGTCCGCGGCAGTTGGATTTGAAAAAATGAAAACCTTGACCCATAAAATGGAAGACGTATTAGATAGGATACGAACTGGTAAAATCAAAGTGACAAAACCATTGATAGATGTCCTTTTTAGATGTTTAGATGAGTTGAAAACTCTTAAAGAGGAATTTTCTTCAAAAGGTAATAACATAAAAACGGATATAACTTTAACATTATCGGAACTGCACAAATATATATCAGGTGATCAGTTGTTGAAAAAAACTGTAGGTGCAGAAATAAATAAAGAGTTCAAACTTGATTTAGAACAACAAATTCAAATACAACAAGCTGTAGCATCTGGTTTAAATGTATTTGTATGTGAAGTGAAAATAAAAAAAGATTGTGTTATGAAAGCTGTCCGTGCTTTTTTAATTTTAAATTTTTTAAATCAATTGGGTACCGTTATTAAAAGTGAACCAGATATGACAGACATGAATGACAATATTGATGTAGAAAGCATTTCGTATTTGTTAATTACTGAATTTGATAAAGAACAGCTAAAAGTTAAAGTATTAGATAGAATGTTGGAGATTGAAAGTTTTAATGCAGATTTATTTGATTTAAGTTTAATACAGAGCCAATCAGACAATGGGTGTAATGTGACAAAAGATAGTGGTTATGAAAAACAAAATACAAATGAGATAAGGAATAAGACAAATCAAACAGTTAGAGTTGATATAGGCAGATTAGAAAAAATGATGGAGATGGTTGGGGAACTTGTGATTGAAAAATCAAGAATTAGTCAAATTGTTAGTTTATTGCATGAGAGGTATAGTTCAGACAATTCTTTTGAAGATTTAGAGGAAATTTCGAATCAAATATCAAGGATAACAAATGAGCTTCAAGAATTGGTATTAAAAGTTCGTATGTTGCCGATCAAACAATTATTTAGCAGGATACCACGCTTAGTAAGAGATTTAGCAGATTCTCTGCATAAAGAAATTGAGTTAGTTATAGAAGGCGAAGATACAGAATTAGATAAAACCATAATTGAAGATTTAGCAGATCCATTAGTTCATTTGATCAGAAATGCTGCTGACCACGGGATAGAAGCACCTGATGAACGTTTAAAAGCGGGTAAAAATCCTAAGGGTACTATAAGAGTTAATGCGTATCATCAAGAAAATCAGTTTATTCTTGTAGTACAAGATGATGGGCGTGGAATTAATTTGAATAAAGTTAAAGAAGTTGCATTAAAAAAAGGAATAATTTCACGTCAGGAGTCAGACTTATTAAATGATAAAGAAGTTTTAGAGCTAATTTTCAAGCCAGGATTTTCTACTTCTCAAAGTATTAGTGATATTTCTGGACGTGGAGTAGGGATGGATATTGTTCGCAACAATATTAATAAGCTTAATGGAGTTATAGAAGTTGAAACAAAAGAATGGGAAGGTACGAAATTTATAATAAAACTTCCTTTGACGTTGGCTATTTTAAATGGACTTTTGATACGAATAAACAATGAAATATATGCTATTCCAGTGAGTAATGTTATAGAAATTGTACGGTTAAATGAGAAAGAAATAAAAAAAATTAAAAATCAAGATGTTGTGATTATTAGAGAAAGAACAATTTCACTAATTTGGCTGCATGATTATTTTAAAGTACGTAGAAATATAAGAAATAAAAATATTGTCATTGTAATATTAGGCATTGCTGAAAAGAGATTTGGACTGGTTGTTGATGAACTTATTGGCAATCAAGAAATTGTAGTTAAAAATTTTGGTTCGTATATAGGAAAACTCGATATTTTCTCTGGAGCAACTATTTTAGGTGATGGAAATGTAGCATGTATTTTAGATGTTGCTGGAATTGTGAAAACAACTGCGTTCAAAAAAAGCTATGATAAGGAATTTGCATAAGACATTAAATAAAATTTGAGGAGGTATAATAATGAGTTTTAAGGAGAATATTGCAAAAAAATTGATAAAAGGTACGACATATCATGAAAATTTAAGGAGAGCGATTTATGCCGCAGATAATATTGATAATAAACTGAGGAAATTTCTGGATATAACCAATAGGGCACTTAATGGACTAAAAGAACAGTCAACGACAATAGAATCAACTGAAATAAGTGCTGAAGAATTAATGGTACTGATCAATGATATAGAGAAAAGTTTAGATGAATTAGCGAAGTTTGTAGATAAAGCTAATAATTCTTTAGAAAAATTATACGGTATCACTGATCAAGTAGCAGGAAACAGCGAAAGCACAGCAAGCTCAGTGGAACAGATATCGGCGTCGATAGAACAGATAAGCAAATCGATAAAAGGAGTAGCAGGCAATGCAGAAAGCTTGTCGGCGTCGGCAGAAGAAACATCAGCAGCGATAGAGGAAATGGTAGCGTCAATAAATCAAGTAGCAGGAAACAGCGAAAGCACAGCAAGCTCAGTAGAACAGATATCGGCGTCGATAGAACAGATAAGCAAATCGATAAAAGGAGTAGCAGGCAATGCAGAAAGCTTGTCGGCGTCGGCAGAAGAAACATCAGCAGCGATAGAGGAAATGGTAGCGTCAATAAATCAAGTAGCAGGAAACAGCGAAAGCACAGCAAGCTCAGTAGAACAGATATCGGCGTCGATAGAACAGATAAGCAAATCGATAAAAGGAGTAGCAGGCAATGCAGAAAGCTTGTCAGCGTCAGCAGAAGAAACATCAGCGACGATAGAGGAAATGGTAGCGTCAATAAATCAAGTAGCGGGAAACAGCGAAAGTACAGCAAGTTCAGTAGAACAGATATCGGCGTCGATAGAGCAGATAAGCAAATCGATAAAAGGAGTAGCAGGTAATGCAGAAAGCTTGTCGGCGTCGGCAGAAGAAACATCAGCAGCGATAGAGGAAATGGTAGCCTCAATAAATCAAGTAGCTAACAGCACTGAAAATATTAAAAGATTCAGCGATTCGCTAAAAAGTGAAGCACAAAATGGCAGAAAATCAGTAGAAGAAACATTGTCTTCTATTAAAGATATTACTGATGCAATTTATCTAACAGGAAACGTAATAAATAATTTAGGGGAAAGCTCTGAGAAGATAGGAAGTATTACGGAAGTTATTGATGATATTGCAGAACAGACTAATTTGTTAGCCCTTAATGCAGCGATAGAAGCTGCAAGAGCTGGCGAACATGGGAAAGGATTCGCAGTAGTAGCAGATGAAGTTAGAAAGCTTGCCGAAAGAACAGCTACAGCTACAAAAGAAATAGCCGCACTTATAAAGAGTGTGCAAAAAGAAACAGAACAAGCAGTAAAAGCAATTGAGGTAGGACAAGATAAAGCTAAGCGTGGGACTGAATTAAGCAATGATATGAGAATAGCGATAGAAAGAATTGTTGAGGGCATAGAAAAAATAAATAATGAGATTAACGAAGTTACATTAGCCGCCGAGGAGCAGAGAAATCAAGGGCAAAACATAGTAGAAGCGGTAGAAAATATAACAAATCAAGCAGCACAGGTAAGTCAAGCGACAAAAGAGCAAGCAAAAGGAGTGGAAGAGATAGTACAAGGAGTAAATAACGCCAGAGAACAAGTGAGGCAAATAGCGGCGGCAGCGAAAGAGCAGAGAAATCAAGGGCAGAACATAGTAGAAGCAGTAGAAAATATAACAAACCAAGCAGCACAGGTAAGTCAAGCGACAAAAGAGCAAGCAAAAGGAGTGGAAGAGATAGTACAAGGAGTAAATAACGCCAGAGAACAAGTGAGGCAAATAGCGGCGGCAGCGAAAGAGCAGAGAAATCAAGGGCAGAACATAGTAGAAGCGGTAGAAAATATAACAAATCAAGCAGCACAGGTAAGTCAAGCGACAAAAGAGCAAGCAAAAGGAGTGGAAGAGATAGTACAAGGAGTAAATAACGCCAGAGAACAAGTGAGGCAAATAGCGGCAGCAGCGAAAGAGCAGAGAAATCAAGGGCAGAACATAGTAGAAGCGGTAGAAAATATAACAAATCAAGCAGCACAGGTAAGCCAAGCGACAAAAGAGCAAGCAAAAGGAGTGGAAGAGATAGTACAAGGAGTAAATAATGCGAGAGAACAAGCGAAGCGAATAACGACAGCCGTAAAAGAAATAAATGTAAATATCGGAGAAGAAATAAATAATTCAAATGTTGTAGATAAACATGCAAAACAAATTGGAGAGTTAATTAAAAAACAAATTTCGGAATTTAAACGAGTTATGATGCTTGTAAAGGAATTTAGCAGTTTATTAAGCTTAAATGGCAAAGATATTGAAAAATCCATTGATACTACTGAGGAACTTCTTAGCAATGTGGAACAAATAAAAAATATGTTAAGAGAGTTTGAAATATAATAATATACTATGTACTACTGAAGAAGTTCCATTCTTCAGTAGTACAATTTTTGTTTAGGGGATGGCAAAATATGATAGCAAATGGAAAGAATTATTTAGAGGATTTAGCAAATTATATATACGATTTTTGCGGAATTGATTATAAAAATAATTTAAACAATCTTAAGATGAAAATTGAAGCAAGGATTAAAGAATTAGGATTATCTATTTGGGAATATTTCGGATATATAAAAATGGAACCAGAAGAATTGGATGTTTTAATAGAATTAATAACTGTTAATGAAACGTACTTTTTTAGAGAAGAAAATTTGCTAGAAGAATTTAAAAATTCAATTTTGCCTGAATATATTAATTCTGCAGGTAATAATGTGCGTATATGGTCTGCTGCTTGTTCGACGGGTGAGGAGCCGTATACAATCGGCATGTTAATTGAAGATAGTGGTTTGTTTAATGGCCGCGAAGTTCAAATTATAGCAACAGACATTAATAAAAAAGTATTAGAGAAAGCCCAAAAAGGTCTTTATAAGAAAAATTCATTATCTTTTAGGAGAACTCCTAAAGATATATACGATAAATTTTTTATAGATCATGGAGAATATTATAAGGTTAGAGATGAAATTATCAAGATGGTGGAATTCAAAAGAATAAATCTCTTGGATAACGAGCTTGAAATGAAAATAGGGAAATGTGATATTATATTTTGTAGGAATGTGTTGATATATTTTGATGAACTTGCAATTCGGAAAATAATTAATGATTTTTATAGAATTTTAAATCCAGGCGGTTATTTGTTGCTTGGCCATGCTGAGTCAATAACTGGTGTGCATAGTGGATTTGAAGTAATCCACAAGCCTTCCGTTTTCTATTATAGAAGAAAGGGATGACATGATGGAAAAGTTTGGTGTTTTAGTTGTGGATGATTCGTCTTTTATGAGAAAGTGTATTACTAAAATCATAGAAAAGAATCCTAAACTTTATGTTGTAGGAATCGCCAGAGATGGATATGAAGCGATAGAAAAAGTTCAAAATCTTAATCCTGATGTAGTAACTATGGATATTGAAATGCCTAATATGAACGGCATTATGGCTCTTAAAAAGATTAAAGAATTGCATGATATACCTATTGTGATGCTGAGCAATTATACGGAGGAAGGTGCTAAACCCACTATAGAAGCGTTGGAGGCAGGCGCAGAAGATTTTTTTCTAAAAAGCGAGTTAATCAAGCAAGATGTTGATGATAAGGTTATCGATTATTTTATAAATAAATTGATAAATATTGTAGAAAGCAAGAAAGTGCAAAAGCAATGTTTAAAAATCAACATGGATGAAATGGTTAATAAGAGAGTTCTTAACAATGATAAACCAAATGCAAAGACAAATATAATTATTATAGGCACATCTACAGGAGGACCAGCCGCTTTACAATCTATACTGCCCAATTTCCCAGCAGATTTATCCGTTCCCGTACTTGTCCTCCAACATATGCCGCCAGGTTTTACTAAGTCTTTAGCTGAAAGATTTGATACATTCTGCCAACTTCATGTAAAAGAAGCAGAGGATGATGAAGTTTTGCAAAGTGGCAACATTTATATAGCTCCATCGGGATTTCAAACTACTTTGCATTTAAGAAGTGATAATAGAGTTTCTTTCAAAATCACAGACAGTTCAAATGATAACAATTTATATAAACCATCAATTGATGTTACGTTAAATTCTGCAGCACCGATATATAAAGACCATTTATTAGTTGCCATACTTACTGGTATGGGCAATGATGGAGTTGTCGGATGCAAATCAGTAAAAGAGAATGGGGGCCATGTTATTATTGAATCTGAAAATACATGTGTTGTTTATGGAATGCCAAAGGCTGTTTTTGAAGCTAAACTATACGATGTTCAAGTGCCGTTGCAGGATGTTTTAAAGGAAATATTGACGTATGTGTGATAATGCCTTATGTCAGCTATGGGTTTTTAATTATTTTTTAATAATTTCGACATTTGTCTGAAAATAAAATATGATATAATATGATATGGTATAATATTAGTATTAAAATTTTTTTGAGGGGATATGTTATGGAGAATAATACACAACTTAGGCGTAGTGATAGAAATAAAAAGAAAAAAAGCAAACAAAGCGCCTTTAAGAAAGTCTTCAATGTTGTGCTGTGGGGTGTCATTATATTGCTGTTGGCAGGCGTTGGCGCTGTTGGCGGTAAAGTTTTAGCTATAATAAAAAACACGCCTCCACTGTCGCAGGATGCCTTGACAAAGATGAAACAATCGTCAATAGTATATGTTAAAAACAGCGATGGAAGCTGGAGCCAAGCTGCAATTTTACATGGTTCTGATAACAGACTTTGGGTTTCTATAGATAAGATTCCTGAAAACCTGCAAAATGCCGTTGTGGCCATAGAAGATCAGAGGTTTTACAAGAATAATTTAGGCATTGATCCAAAGAGGATAATTGGTGCACTTTTGGTTGACATAAAGGCTGGTGGCAAACCTGTGGAAGGTGCCAGCACCATAACGCAGCAGCTTGTCAAAAATACTATGCTTACGGATGAAAAGACATTGACGAGAAAGATTCAAGAGGCTGTATTAGCATGGCAATTAGAACAGAAGTACACGAAAAAGCAGATACTTGAAGCGTATCTTAACACCATTTATTTAGGTGGCCCACATATAAATGCGTATGGTGTTCAAGCAGCAGCCCTTCAGTATTTTGGCAAGGATGTAAGCCAGTTGGATCTTGCAGAATGTGCTATGATTGCTGGCATTACCAACAATCCTTCTATGTACTCGCCTGATTCCAATATACAGCAAGCGACGGAGAGACAGCACCTTGTTTTGAGTGAAATGCTGAAACAAGGCTTCATCACTCAAGAACAGTACAATGCTGCCATAAATGAAAAGCTGCATTTTGTCTTTAAAAACCTTAATTTGTCTACCTACAGTCACGGTTATTTCATAGATCAAGTCATAAATGATGCTACAGATGCTCTTGTCAAAAAGCTTGGTATAACTAAATCTGAAGCATTAAACGAGATATATAATGGCGGACTTAGGATATATTCTACAATGGATCCAAATATACAGACAATAATGGAAAATGCGTTTAAAAATCCGAAGCTTTTCCCTGTAGATCCGACTACAAAAGAGGCTGTACAGGGCGCTATGGTAGTTATAGATTGGAAGACCGGAGAAATCAAGGGCATTGTAGGCGGTAGAAATACAAATGACTTTAAATATGTCACAAGAGGTATAAGCTTTGCCGACTCAAAGAGGCAGCCAGGCTCGTCGATAAAGCCTTTGACTGTATATGGGCCTGCATTGCAAAGCGGTCTTACCGCTGCTACAGTTGTAGATGACGTTCCTACAACATTTACGCTTCCCGGTGCAAAGCCTTATACACCTCACAACTATGAAAGCAATTATTACCATGGGTTAGTGACTTTAAGGGAAGCAATTACAGATTCGCTGAATGTGCCTGCTGTTCAGGTTGTCAACAAGATAGGCATAAATGTCTCTGCAAGTTACGGGAAAAAATTTGGCCTTGACATCACTAAAAATGATATGTACCTTCCAGCGTTGGCGTTAGGCGGTTTAAGCCAAGGTATCACGCCTATACAAGAAGCGGCTGCTTACGGGGCAATAGCCAATAAAGGCATGTATATAAGTCCGATTACTTTTACAAAGATTACAGATTCAACAGGAAAAGTGTTGGTAGACAATAAACCGGAAGAGCATGTGGTGCTAAGTGAGCAAAATGCTTATATATTGAGAAGCATGATGATGGACGTTGTAGATCATGGAACAGGTACTGCCGCAAAGCTTTCTAATATGGATGTAGCAGATAAGACAGGAACATCTGAGAATTCAGGCAACATTTGGTTCTCAGGTTTTACGCCTTACTACGTTGGCACTGTGTGGATGGGCTATCCATCATCAAATAACCCTGTGAAAAATTACGGTGTGTCGCAGGTAGGTGGTACTTTCCCAGCTCAGATGTGGAGGACTGTCATGGCACAAATACATCAAAATCTTCCACCAACACATTTTACAGATAAACCATCTGGAATAGTATATGAGACGGTCTGCAAAGATTCCGGAGAATTGCCGACCGATTTGTGCAGACAAGATCCGAGAGGGGACAGGACGTATACTGAGATGTTTGCTGCAGGCACACAGCCTACAGAGTACTGCACTGTTCACGTGTCAGCCCAGATAGACACATTGACAGGAAAACTGGCATCTTCCTGGACGCCGCCTTTCTTGGTGAAACAAGAAGTGTTTATCAATCCGCCAGGCAGGACGCCGGAGCAAAATGCGTACGCTGCTGATGGCAAATACGTGTTGCCTACACAGTCAGACAGTGGAAGCGATGTATTGCCGGGAAATAATCAGAACGACAATGGCTCACAAAATGGAAACTCACCGACAAATGGTGGTGATACTACTGCTCCTACAAATGGAACGGAACCGGGAAATACAAACACTGAAAGCACCGGACAAAGCAGCACATCCAGCAATGGCGGGCAAAGCAGCAGCGGCACAAATAGCACTAATACTAATAGCAGTGGACAAGGAAATTCTACTACGAATCAAAAAGGCATTGGAAATATAATAAATTCTATACTTGGGCACTAACAAAAACCATCCGCATAGCGGGTGGTTTTTTGCTTCGCTTCCTTTGTGAGCTTAACTAATCTTGCTATTGTGAATAATGTATCATCTCATAGGAAAAAATTATTGAAGGAATATTGAGATGTCTGTAGAAATATATAGTTAGGGGGCGAATATTATGAAAAGTATGGATTACTTAAAAGAGCTTTCAAGGTTTGAACACCGTGGTTCAGCCACAAAAAATGAAAGAAAGGCAGCAGATTACATCGCAGAAAAGCTTAAAAGTTTAGGCTATGATGTGGGTGTACAGGAATTTAAAACGACCCGAGACAATCTTTACATTTTGCCTCTTCAATTTGGTATCCTTCTTTTCCTCATGGGAGCCGCGTCGCTCGTATACGATAAATTTTTAAATGTTGTGGAGCTTTTAATTTCCATTATTGCAGTACTTTTGCTGGTTTTAGAGTTAAGCGGCAGGTCTTTTGAAACAAGCATAATGCCTAAGCACAGATCTAAAAACGTATTCACAAGATTCGAAAAAGATGGCAAAAGGAAAATAGTCATATCTGCCCACATCGATACGCAAAAGGGTAGTTTGATGTTCAGCCCAAAGATTGTTGGTAGATTAAAAATGATTTTCAATGTTGGGTATGTTGGATTTGCCCTTATACCATTGGGTATCGCACTTAAAGTGATGAACATTTCTTTTGTATCAAATGCTTTATTGGGATTAGGCATACTTATAACTTTTGCAATGATTGTATTTTTGCTTATATGCCAGTTAGGCGGGAAGTACACAAATGGCGCTAATGACAATGGTTCTGGCGTATCTTTGGCATTAGCAATTGCAGATCACTATGCAAACAACAAAGATAAATTTCCTGATGATGTGCAACTGGTTTTCCTCTTTACAGGCAGCGAAGAGACTGGCGAAAGGGGAATGAAATATTTCTTAAAAAAGCATAGAAGGCTTTTAAATAGTGATACGCAGTTTGTAATACTGGATAATCTTGGAGCAGGAAAGTTGACATACCTTGAAGGAGAAGGCATGTTAATATACAGGAAAGCGGGCAAAATGCTTTTAGACGTTGCAGATCTTATGGCAAAAGAGTATCCAAAAAATACGGTTCAGAGAAGGAGAAACCTGCTTTTGCCTACAGATGCACTGCCTGTTTTAGCAAGTGGATTCGACGCTATAGCCTTTTTATCCATGGATGAAGACGGATCTATAAAAAATTATCATTGGTTTACAGATACTATAGAAAACGTGGATTCGAAGCTTTTAAGATATGAAGAAAGCTTTTTGATAGAGTACATCTTAAGGGTGTCAAATAAAATTAGCAATTTAAAAAACGTTGAAGCAATTGAGTAGGAGTAGGGATATACCACCTACTCCTTTGATTTATTGAAATAGCCTGTCAGGATGAATATTAAAAAGATGGATAGTATTCCACCGATTATAGCAGTAGCTAACTGCGGGAATGTAAAGGCTGCTGCAATTTTTTGCGGGACTTTGATGCCAAACATTACGAGGATGTACTTTACGGAAGCTGCAAGCCATAAAAATTTTACAACTGCACCTACTATCATGCCTATGATGTTGTTTTTAATAGCCGAGAAAAGCACTACGTACAGTGCATTTCCAATCATTATAAACGGTATAAGTATTGGAAAGCCCATAAGTCCTACTAAAAACGCGATAATTGGCGTCAAAAGCCCTATTGTGATGCCAGACCAGATTCCTACGAAATAAGCCGATACAATAAGCATCGCATTTACGATTGAACCTGTTACAAGCTGCGGCATCTTGATGAATTGTATGATTATAGTCAATGCCAGTAAAATAGCGGTTCTTGTTATAAATTTTGCGTCAAATTTTTTGGGTGATGTACTGTTTACCATGATATCACCTCCAATATCAATCTATTTAACTATATTTTAACACTATAGTGTAATGTTGTTAAGCAATTATCAATAAAGTATTAAAAATATTAATTATGTATTAAATCTATCTTAGAGTCATTGACGAAAGGCACTGGGCAAGGTTATCATTTGTGTGGGGGAGTAAATAAAAAAATTGGAGGCTTGATGATGAGAAAATACAGTTTATTGATAGCACTTGTTGTTATCGCATCGGTTTTTACTGGCTACCTGCTTTATAGCAATTTCAATACAAAGCAAAGGGAAAATCAACAATCGCAAAGCCAAAAAACCGCAACAAATGATATTTCTGCTTCTGATAATAATACAAATGATGTGGAAAATAGCAGCAACGACAGCAATAATGATAATGGCAGCAAACAAGATGAGAATTCTGTTTCGGAAAATCGCAACGGTGATCTGATAAATCAAATAGTAAGCCTTGCAAAAGAAGGTAAAGTAATAAACTGCGATTTTGTCACAGGCAAAACTACTATAGATGACATAGAAAAGGTGTATGGAAACCCTGACAAGCAAGAGTACATTTCGTCTGCAAAAGGAACTTATACAACTTTTACCAAAAAGGATCTTGTATTTGGATTTAATAAAGGAATGCAGGTTTTTGAAACCAGATCATTTGATCCAAGATTACAAGCTATTTCAAGAAGCGATATTGAAAATGTATTGGGGAAAGCTCCGTATAAAGCTACTGTAAGCGGCACTCCAAATCAAACTGTTTTAGGATATACGATGAATTCTGACTACAAGCTTGAATTTGTCATATCAGATACGACGAATCTTGTTGATCATGTAAATGTGCTGTATCCTGATGCAACAGTTAATTCAATGGCAGACGATCCAGGACGCAAATGGTAATCTATCTTGTTGCATTTTAAGAGCATTTGTAATAAAATATTGGTAAATATATATTGTTAATGCAATGATGTGGAGTAGTAAGCTAAGACTTTTTCAGAGAGCCTTGTGACGGTGAGAAAAGGCATTGTGTTAGCTGAACTCGCCATTGAGCATGCATATTAAAAGTATGCACGGTTGTACCGTTATATGGAACAAGTGGGCTTGCGTCAAAAAGAGTGGTACCACGGAAGCGATGCTTTCGTCTCTTTATGATGTGAAGCCTTTTTTATGCAAAAAATATTAATAGGAGTGAGAAGATGGCTTATTCAAGGGATATTGATAAAAAATGGCAAAAAAAGTGGGAAGATACAAAACTATACAAATTTAATCCGGATAACATCGACAAAAAATTGTACTGCCTTGAGATGTTTTCATATCCGTCAGGCGCTAAGCTTCACGCAGGGCATTGGTATAACTACGGGCCTGCTGATTCATGGGCAAGGATGAAAAGGATGCAAGGATATGAAGTCTTTCATCCAATGGGTTTTGACGCGTTTGGATTGCCGGCAGAAAACTACGCCATAAAGACAGGCATACATCCACAGGATTCCACGCTTCAAAACATAAAGACGATGGAAAGACAGTTAAGAGAGATGGGCGCCACATTTGATTGGGATTATGAGGTTATAACCTGTTTGCCAGATTACTACAAATGGACACAGTGGGTTTTCTTGCAACTGTATAAAAAAGGGTTGGCTTACAGGAAAAAGGCTCCTGTCAATTGGTGTCCAAGCTGCAAGACAGTCCTTGCAAATGAGCAAGTTGTAGAAGGCACTTGTGAAAGATGCGGTTCTGAAGTGACTAAAAAGGATTTGACTCAGTGGTTTTTGAAAATAACTGAATATGCAGAAGAACTTTTAGATAAGCTTGATGAGCTGGACTGGCCTGAAAAGACGAAAATGATGCAGAGAAACTGGATAGGAAAATCTGACGGTGCTGAGATAGAATTTAAAGTCGACGGAAAAGACATATCGTTTAAAGTTTTTACAACAAGAGCTGACACGCTATACGGTGTTACATATGTGGTCTTGGCTCCAGAAAATGAAATAGTAGATCTCATAACGACAGATGAACACAGGAGAAATGTAGAGGATTATAAAGAATACGCCAAAAAGCAAAGCGAGATAGAGAGGCTTTCGACGGAAAAAGAGAAGACAGGTGTATTTACAGGAGCGTATGCTATCCATCCTATCACAGGCGAAAGAGTGCCTATATGGATATCCGATTACGTTCTTGCCACATACGGGACAGGCTGTGTAATGGCTGTACCTGCCCATGATGAGAGAGATTATGCATTTGCAAAGAAATACGACTTGCCAATAAAGAGAGTCATCAAGGGGAATGATGGGGTAGATGACTCACTGCCATTTGTTGAATACGGTATTCTTGTAGACAGTGGCGACTTTACAGGAAGCAAATCAGAAGATGCAAGGATAGAAATAGTGAAGACGCTTGAGAAAGAAGGCAAAGGAGCTCTTAAGGTAAACTACAGGTTAAGGGATTGGCTTGTATCAAGGCAAAGATATTGGGGAGCGCCTATACCAATAATACATTGCGAGAAATGCGGTTTGGTACCAGTGCCCGAAGAAGATCTGCCGGTGTTATTACCTTACAATGTGGAGTTTTCTCCAGATGGGGAATCACCCCTTAAAAAATCTGAGGAGTTTATGAATACTACATGCCCTAAATGCGGTGGCAAAGCATTGAGAGACCCTGATACACTTGATACATTCGTCGATTCATCGTGGTACTTCTTAAGGTATCCTGACAACAAAAACGAGAAAGAGCCTTTCAACAAAGAGCTCATTGATAAGATGCTTCCGGTTGACAAATATATAGGCGGTGCTGAGCATGCATGTATGCATCTTTTGTACGCCAGATTCGTCACTAAGGCATTGAGAGACTTAGGATATCTTGATTTCGATGAACCTTTTAAATCTCTCATACATCAGGGAATAATTTTAGGGCCTGATGGAAACAAGATGAGCAAATCAAGAGGCAATACAATATCACCTGATGAATACATTAATGAATATGGATCGGACGTATTTAGAATGTACTTGATGTTTGGATTTGCCTTTACTGAAGGGGGCCCGTGGAATGATGACGGTATAAAAGCTATGTCACGCTTCATACAGAGAATTGAAAGGCTTGTAGACAAATTCATAGAGGATAAAGGCAAAGAAAGTAAAGATGAGATTTCAAAAGATGAGAAGGAACTTAACTATGTGAGAAATTATACGATAAAGAGCGTAACAGAAGATGCCGAAAAGTTCCAGTTTAATACTGCTATAGCAAGGATAATGGAGCTTGTAAATGCCCTTTATAAATACGATGCTGACGTGGAAATCAAAAACACAAGATTGTACGAGGAAACTGTAGCAGATCTTATAAGGCTTTTGGCACCTTTTGCGCCACATTTTGCAGAAGAGATGTGGGAGAAAATAGGATACGGCTATTCTGTTTTTAATCAAAAATGGCCAAAATACGATGAAAAAGCGTTAGTGAAAGATGCCATTGAGATAGCTGTGCAGGTCAATGGGAAGGTAAGAGGAAGACTTGAAATTTCTCCAGATGCAAGCGAAAAAGAAATTCAGGATACGGCGCTTTCAGCAGAAAGCATAAAACAATACATTGATGGTAAAGAAATAGTTAAAATCGTTGTTGTAAAAGGCAGGCTTGTGAATATAGTCGTAAAATAGGCAGTTATACACTGCCTATTTTTAATCTTTTTTGTCTACGCCATTTCCGGCTTCTACTTCGTCTACGATTTCATCTCTCATACCATGGATGCTTTCAAGTCTATGGCGATTTTTTTCTTTGATTCTTGCGATTTCTTCTGGAGAAAGTTCTTCAGCATGCAATTTCAAGTAATCTTCAGCTTCTCTGTAATTTTCTATTGTATCGTGAATCATATCCTGCAATTTTCCCACGTTATCAGAACGGTCATCGGGCTTTGGAGGATTTTTGTAACGCCCTTTTTCCTCAGCCATCTCTATCACACTCCTAAAAGTATTTTTTCAAAATTATTTTTAACTTTTATATTTAATATATGTATTGAAAAAATTAGAAAAGCTTAGGGTGATTATAGTATAATAGGTTTTAGACAAAATAATAAAAGAGGTGTTGGAAATGTATAAAGTGGAAAAATATATGGATAAATTTGAAACATACAGGCTTTGTGATTTAGAAAATTATTCCTTCTTTGAAGTTGTGCCAGAGCGGGGAGGAGCTATAACGAAATTTGTATATAATGGAAACGAGATTTTATACCTTGACAAAGAAACGCTGTACGATACGATGAAGAATTTAAGAGGAGGAATACCGATACTTTTTCCTATTTGCGGGTATCTAAAAGATGAGAAATATACGATAGATGGCAGAGAGTACAACATGAAACAGCATGGTGTTGCAAGGCTTCATAAATGGGACGTAGTCAAGACAAGTGCTGATGATTCTGCATCAATAACATTGAAGTTTACAAGCAGCAGCGAGACGAGGAAAATATACCCTTTTGATTTTGAACTTATTTTTACATATATTCTCAAAAACGGAATGCTGATATTAGAGCAACAATATGTAAATAAGTCAGAGAAAAATATGATGTTTTACTCTGGATTTCACCCATATTTTTATATTGAAAATAAGTGCGATGCCTTGATATCAGTTGATTCAGATGTATGCTATGATGCAATAGATAAAAAGCAGATTGTTTTCGATGGAGAGATTGACTTTAAAAAGACGGAAGTAAATCATATTTTTGAGCCTAAATCAAATGAGTGCTTTATATTAGATAAGAAAAGAGGTATGAAAATTATTCTTGAATGGGATGAAGCTTTTAAATACGTAGTTGTATGGGCACTACACGATAAAGAATTTATATGTGTCGAGCCTTGGATGGCTAAGCCTGACTCCATGAATACAAAGGAAGATGTTGAAGTTTTAAAGCCTGGTGATGAGCTAAAAGCAGTGTTTAGCATAAGAGTGTCTATGGAATAATATTTATGGTTATGGTACATTAACGTTTTGATTCATTTGCACATAATATAATGTACCATAGGAAATGTATTGAGGTGTCAAAATGGATTTACACTATATTTTAATAGCTTTCATATTGGTGTACATCTTTATTACGGGATTCCATGATGAGGGGAATCTCATAGCTACGATTATTTCGTCAAGATCTATTGGCATAAGAAGCGCCTTTATAACGGCATCTTTAGCTCAATTTATCGGCACAGCTACTTTAAGTACTACAGTCGCATCTACCATAAGCAAAGACGTGCTTAAGCTTAAATACCTTACAATTGCTGGCAATGATCTTGAAACGATGATATTTGCAGGTTTGCTTGGTGCTGTTGTTTGGAATCTTGTCACGTGGTATATAGGTATGCCTTCCAGCTCCTCCCATGCATTAGTGGGAGGTATGATAGGGCCTTTTATAATTAAATATGGAATTGGTTCTATTAACATCTATGGAATATTGCTAAAAGTCATAGTTCCGCTTTTTTTATCTCCGGTTTTTGGCTTTTTGATAGGGTATCTGGTGATGTATTTGACAAGCCGTATTTTAAGGAGGGCTGGAGTAAAAGTCAATATTGTCTTAAAAAAGCTTCAATATTTGACTCTCTTTATTTTAAATGCTGGTCAAGGTGCTAATGATGCTCAAAAGGGAATGGGACTTATATATATATTGACGATAGGAAGCAGTCTATCAAAAAGCAGTGAATTTCATAATACGATTAAGATTTTGTCGGCTTTTATGATATCTTTTGGGCTTCTTTTTGGCGGTCTTAGAATGATTAAAAGCGTTGGAACCAGGATATACAGAGTTAAGCCTTTTCACTCTTTTAATGCGCAGGTATCGTCGCTGTTTATAGTTATAGCTGCTGCAGTATTTGGACTTCCCACAAGTGGTACGCAGATAATCAATTCTTCTGTGCTTGGAGTTGGTGCAAAAGAAAGGCCTACTGCTGTAAGGTGGCAGTTTGCGAGAGGTATGTTTGCATCTTGGATTATTACAATACCTGCATCTTTTGCTATATCTTCGATTTTGTTTTTGATTTCTAAAACTATATGAAGGTGTGATACGAATGGGATTGTTTAATTGGCTATTTTCAAAAGGCGTGGATTTTTACAAATTGCTGCAGGAGCACTCTAACTTGGCTTTAAAAGGTGTTCAGGCATTGGCTCTCTACATGACAACCGGCAAAGATGACGACGGTGAAAAAGTGATAAGTATAGAAAAAGAGGCTGACAATAAGAGAAAAGAGCTTATTGATGAGCTTGATAGCACATTTATTACACCTATTGAAAGAGAAGATATATATGAGCTATCCAGTGCCATTGACAATATACTGGATTATTGTGAGACGACAGTAAAAGAAATGGAGATATATGAGCTTGCTCCGACAGAGGAGCTTAGGGAAATGGTGGATGTCATATTGAGGGGTACAGAGCTTATAGCAAGAAGCGTTTATAACCTTGATAAGGATAAGAAAGTAGCGATGGACTGTGCATTAAAAGCCAAAAAACTTGAAAATGAGATGGAGTCATATTACAGAAAGCATTTAGCCAAGCTTATAAAAAGCGATGATATAAAGTACATCTTGAAGATGAGAGAAATATACAGGCACTTAAATAACTGTGCTGATAAGATGGATTTGGCTGGAGAAATATTAGGCCATATCCTTGTGAAGGAAATATGAATATTTATACTAAAAGGCATTCCACATTGTGTAATGCCTTTTACTTAAGTTTTTTTTCGTAATTTCTGTATATTAAGAAGCCTATTATCAAAAAAAGAAGTGTTCCTCCGACTAATTTGACTTCATACCAGAGAAGGCTTCCTAAATTCATGCCTGCTGGTGGAATGATAGAAAGGATTATTGAGAACAACACTACTAAGAAGCCTATTCCACCTACAAGCCAAGCTCCGAGATTTCCAAATGGAACCTTATAAAGCCTTTTGACATCAGGTTTTTTATACCTTAGGACGATCAGCGCAGAAAACATCACAAGGTATGGTATGAAGTATAGTATCGAAGTCATGGCTGACAAAAGCCAATACGCTGACTCTACAGTAGGAGTCGAGAAAGCCATGAGTATAAGAAGGCTTACGATGACTGCCTGTGTAATCATGGCATTTACAGGCGTACCATATTTATCATGGGATTTTGTAAAGAATTTAGGCATGATGCCTTTTGAGCTTGTGAAGATCATGTTTATTGGGCCTATTATCCATGCATTTATACCGCCAATGCCTCCGATGAATATCAAAAATGCAGCGACGCCTATCAAATATTTTAAACCCATCTTATTGAAAATAATTTGTATTGCTTGCATTATCCCAGTTGCCAAGCCTATTTCCTTTTGAGGAACTATGAAAGTTATGGAGATAGTGCCAAGGATGTACAACGCTGGTATGATGAAAGCAGATAGAACTATTGCTTTCGGGAAAGTCCTCTCAGGATTTTGCGTTCTTTCTGCCAGTGTCGGTGCTAATTCAAGCCCCGCATAGGCAAATATCATGGATGAAAAGAACACGATATTGCTTAAACTTGATAGATTAGGGAAAAGCGATGAAACTGTGTATGTGGCTTGAATTTTCTGATGAAGCCCAGTAACCCAGTATATAGAAAAACCGATAAGCAGTATTCCTGGTATTATTGTTCCAAAGAGACCGCCTGCATTTGAAAGCCATTTGCTTAAGCTAAGACCATTGACATTTACAAGCGTTATTATCCAAAAAAGTACAAAAATGAATATCGATACAAATCGGTCATTATCAGCAAGCTTAGGGTTCACCATATAAGCAGCAGTACTGGCAATGTATATAAGCATAGACGGGTAGTACACCACATTTGTAAGCCAATATGACCATGACGTTAAAAAGCCGTATTTGTCGCCAAATGCTTCCTTTGACCATACATACAAGCCGCCTTCATAAGGCCATCCTGTAGAGAGCTCAGCTACTGCAAGTCCTTGAGGTATGAAGAACAAAATAGAAGCTAAGATCCACAGCATTACAGAAGATGCTCCGTATTTTGCGGCAAGTGGAAGCCATCTTAAACCTATGATTGCCACTACATTCATAAGAACGATGTCACGCACTTTAAGAATCTTTTCTTTTTCCACAGTTTTGCCTCCTTAAAATTTTTTAATTAGCAAAATAATTTTATCATAGAAATATATCTATGTATATATTCTGCAAAAAAAAGAATCTTATAAATTTGATTTAGACATCGAAAAAAGTGTTTTGATGTGTATTGCAATATGGTATAATAGCCTTGTAGGAGGTATTTTTTTATGAAGAGAATTGATAAAGTTTACGAAAAACTTAAAGAGATATGCCTAAGACAGCTAAAAAATGAGGGCGTGATAACAGGATGCTCTGCAATTGATTTATCTAATGAGCTTAATATCCATAGAGCAAATGTGTCAAGCGATCTAAATAAAATGTACAAGGATGGCAAAATAGATAAAATCGAAGGGAAACCAGTTTTGTTCAGCATAAAACAAGCTGAATTAGCTAAAAACCTTAATACGGTAGAAGAAGACGCTTTTAGAAAAATAATTGGTTCAAATCTAAGCCTTAAAAATGCGGTCCAACAGGCAAAAGCGGCCATCATGTATCCACCACACGGACTCCATACATTAATATTAGGTGAGACGGGTACAGGTAAGTCGATGTTTGCGGAGACAATGTACGAATACGCCAAAGAAATAGGCAGGATTAAGACGAATGCGCCATTTGTAGCCTTTAATTGTGCTGATTACGCCAACAATCCGCAGCTTCTCATGGCGCAGCTATTTGGAGTGAAGAAAGGTGCGTACACAGGTGCAGATAAAGACAAGATAGGGATAGTGGAGAAAGCGGACAAAGGTATACTATTTCTCGACGAAGTCCACAGACTGCCACCAGAAGGACAAGAGATGCTTTTTTATCTTATAGATAAAGGCATGTTTAGGCACTTAGGTGAAACAGACGCACAGCATAAAGTAGATGTCCTTATAATATGTGCGACTACAGAAAATGTGGAATCAATACTACTTAAGACTTTTACGCGGCGAATTCCAATGGTGATAAATTTGCCATCATTAAAAGAAAGGACTTATGAAGAAAGATTTGAAATAATAAAAAATTTTATGATTGATGAAGCATCTATAATCAAAAATGACATATCTATCACATCAAACGCATTGAAGGCATTTCTGCTTTATGATTGTCCAAACAACATAGGGCAGCTAAAAAGCGATATAAAGCTTTGTGCGGCAAAGGCATACCTTGGATTCATGATGAATAGAGACAAAGAAGTTGTAATACACACAGAAGATCTTCCACAGTATATAAAGAGAGGGCTTTTCAAATACAAAGAGGAAAAAGATAAAATCGATAAATTTGTAAAAGACGATAAAATAATGTTTTCGATAGACAAAATGGACATCATCGCATCTGAAGATAATAAATCATTCAACTTTTACGAAGCGCTGGAGGAGAAGCGCAAATCTCTGGAGAAAAAGGGCATAAATGAAGATGATATAAAACTCATAATGAACCTGGATATAGAAACTTATCTAAAAAGATATATTGATGAAGCCAAAAGGTATAATTTAGAGGAACTTTATAAAGTTGTCGACAAGAGAATTGTTGATATTGTGGATAATTTTCTGAATCATGCAGGAAAAATGTTAAAAAGAGAGTTTAGTGAAAAGACACTTTATGGACTCTCTATGCATGTTGCCAGCTCAATCGAAAGAATATCAAGCGGCAAGAAAATCGAAAACCACCAATTAGACGATATAAAGAGGATATATAAGGATGAATTTGAGGTTTCCAAAGAGCTTAAAAAATTGATAGAGAGAGAATTTGACATAGAGGTTCCAGAAGATGAAGTAGGCTTTATAACAATGTTTTTGTGCCTTGACATAAAACAAGAAAAAGACGAAGAAAAGGTTAGCGTTATAGTCGCGATGCACGGCGAGTCTACGGCTACATCAATAGCAGATGTGTCAAATAGATTGCTGGGAGAAAATTTTGTCGTAGGGTACAATATGCCTCTTGACCAGAAGCCTGAAATCGCCCTTAATAACCTGTGTGACCTGATTAAAAAGACGAATAAAGGAAAAGGCGTATTGCTTCTTGTAGACATGGGTTCATTAGTTTTCTTTGGTGATATGGTGTACGAGAAGACAGGCATTCCGGTAAAGACGGTCGAGATGGCATCAACACCTATGGTATTGGAAGCAGGAAGAAAAGCATTATTAAATGCATCACTCGATGAAGTTTACGACTCTGCGCTTAATTTAAGTCCTTATATAGGAAGGATATATAAGGATAACTTTGAAATGCAAAACGGATTTAAAAATGACGTAATAATAACTGCATGCATCACAGGTGAAGGTACAGCATTGAAATTAAAATCCATCTTAGAGAAAAAACTCGATCTGAAATCAAGTGGAATTGACATTATACCTTTAAATATAGAAGATAAAAGAGAATTTAAGCGTAAACTGCAGAATATAAAGAGGGAGAAAAACGTATTAGCCGTAGTAAGCGCTTTTGACCCAGACGATGATACAGTTAAATACATTTCAACTACAGATGTGTTTGACAATCGGAAACTAAGTTCTTTAAAGACTATGATTGACTCAAGAGATGCACTTGAAACAATAGACAACATGAAAGAGATAGTCGCAGAAAATGTAGATATTGATGCAGAAAAATACATCGATGCGTTTAAAGAATTTTACCTAAATATAGCGGAAAACAACGTGACTCTCGACAACGACAAAATAATCGGTTTAATACTTCATCTTGCTTGTGCAATAGAACGTGTATTGAACGGCGGCGAATTAATACGGATCAAAAACTGTAAATCAATCATAGAAAAAAACACATCAAAATACGAAATGATAAAAACTGCCGTAAAACCAGTGAACGAGGCCTTTAACATGGCTTTATCAGACGATGAATATGTAAGCATAATGAAAATAATTTATTCACTTTAATACACATATGTGTGTTGATTACGGTTACAAATAATACAGATTAATACAAGTATTTTAACGACATGAGAAGCTGCGAAATTTAAGCTTTTGCTATTCGAAATTACTTTGGCACGGTATTTGCATTATCTATAATCAGAAAATTAAATTGGAGGTGAAACAAAATTAGATGAAAATAGTTTTGGTTTGTTCAGCAGGGATGTCAACAAGTTTACTTGTAAAAAAGATGAAAGATGCAGCAGTCAAAAAAGGTGTAGAAGTTGAGATTGAAGCATATGCCGAAGCTGATTTGAAGCGTAACTTAGAAAATGTAGACGTTATATTGATTGGACCGCAAGTGAGATATTTGCTTGAAAAAATCAAGCAAATCGCTGAACCAAAAGGTATTGCTGTAGATGTAATTGAATCGAAGCTTTACGGTAAAGTTGACGGCGAAGGAGTTTTGAATAAAGCTTTAAGCATCTTAAAAAAGTAAAGAACTAATTTAATATTTATAAGCAGGAGGAGTGTAATGTGAAAAAAATTATGAGTTTTTTGGAAAAGTATTTTGTTCCTGTTGCTGCAAAGTTTGGGTCAGAAAGACATTTAGTTGCCATTCGTGATGGATTTGCAATGATAATGCCTCTTATACTTGCTGGTGCATTTGCAGTTTTGATAAACAATTTGCCAATACAAGCATATCAGAATTTTATGGTTGGAATTTTTGGTAAATCGTGGACAACTTTTGGTGGAAACTTGTGGAATGGTACCTTTGCAGTAATGTCGATTATACTTGTTGTATCAATAAGTTATAATTTGGCTCTGTCATATGAGTCAAATGGAATAGGTGCTGGGTTAGTGTCATTCGCATCTTTATTGATGTTGTATACACCATCAGCCAAAGATTGGGCAATACCGTATGCTTTTTTAGGAGCTCAGGGTTTATTCGTATCGATAATTGTCGCTCTCATATCTACAGAAATATTTGTGCGCTTATTAGGGAACCCCAAATTAGTTATTAAAATGCCTGAAGGAGTGCCACCTGCTGTTGCAAAGTCATTTGCTGCATTATTGCCATCCTTGATTGTATTATCTATTTGGGCTTTGTTTAAATCAATAACTGTAGCTTTAGGGTTAACAGACATTCATCAGGCTATATTTAATGCAATTCAAGCTCCATTAACTGGCTTAGCTGATACATTAGGTTCTGCAATTGTAGTTGCATTTCTTATACATTTTTTATGGTTCTTCGGATTACATGGTACAAATATATTAGGACCGATATTAAATGCAGTTTACTTGCCTGCTATAAATGACAATATAGCTGCTTTAAAGGCAGGTAAAGCTATTCCACATATAGTGACAATGCCATTTTTTGATGCATTCGTTCATTTAGGTGGCGCTGGCACAACTATTGGATTAATTGTAGCTATCTACATTGCATCAAGAAGGAAGAAAAAGAGAAATGAGATGCAGAATATAGCCAATTTAGCTATTGCACCTGGAATATTCAATATTAATGAACCGATGATTTTTGGTATGCCGTTAGTCTTAAATCCGATATTTTTCATACCATTTATCTTAACACCAATTATTCTCACAATTATTAGTTATTTCGCTATAGCATTGGGGATAGTACCAAGGACTATTGCTATGATGCCTTGGACAACACCGCCGATAATAGGAGGATTTTTGGTAACAGGTTCGATCAGAGGTGCCATACTTGCATTAGTAAATCTAATTATAAGTGTTGTAATATATTTACCTTTCGTATTGGCGGCAGAAAAAATTGAAGAAAAATCTAACAAAACAAATGAAGAAACATTAGTGGAAGAAAAAGTTAGATAGATATTAATGTCTGTATAATGGGGTTAAATCCCTCAGCTTAAGCTGAAACCTTTAGGTCAATAAAATAAATAATCACTTCTAGTAAAAAATAAACTAGAGGTGATAAATATGCAAAATTATAGAAAGTCGTCACATGCAACGTATGATCTAAAATATCATATAGTATGGATAACAAAATACAGAAAACCGATATTAGTTGGGAAAATAGCAGAAAGAACAAGGGAACTAATAAGAATGGTATGCAAAAATAATGAAGTAGAAATATTATCAGGACATGTATCAAAAGATCATATACATATACTAGTGTCGGCACCACCACATTTGTCAGTAAGTAAGCTGGTGCAATATATAAAGGGATATAGTTCGAGAAAGTTGCTAATGGAGAATAAGGAGCTTAACAAACAATTTTGGGGACAACATTTATGGGCACGAGGATATTTTGCAGCAAGTAGTGGCAATGTAACAGATGAAGTGATTATTGAATATATACAAAATCAAGACATAGAAGAAAATCAAAAGAATGATAATTTTACTTTAGGCGAGTTTTAAGCTGCTTAAGCGGCATATCCAACCCACCTGCTAAAGCAGGTGGTGGTTGAGTTGCGATTTTATAATGGCGTGATAAGCAATAAATCTGCTTATTGACCTAATTAAAGATTTTGCTTATCATGCCACTATTAATAATTATTTTATTGAAATTGAGGTGTATTATATTGAAAAGATTAGGTATTTCAGTTTATTTGAATAGCAATAGTTTGCAAGATAATATGCAATATATTAATTTAGCATCAAAATACGGGTTTGAAATAGTGTTTACGACTTTGATCTCTATAAATAATAGCAATTTTGATAAATATTACAATGATTTTATTAGCTTAGTAAAATATTCTAACGATATTGGAATGAAAGTAATTGCGGATGTTGAACCTGAAATATTAAAAAAGTTAAACATTTCTTATACAAATTTAACAAAATTATCTGAAATTGGACTTTACGGAGTAAGGCTCGATTTAGGATACAGCGGATTGGAAGAGTCAATAATGACATTTAATAATCATGGACTAAAAATTGTCTTAAATATGAGTAATGGAACAGATTATTTAGAAAATATTTTATCATATAGCCCGAATATATACAACATTATTGGATGTCATAATTTTTATCCTCATAGGTACATAGGTTTAAGTTATGAACATTTTTATAAATGCAGCCGTAAATTTAAAGAATTTGGGGTAAGGACTGCTGCATTTGTGAGTTCAAATGATGCAAACTTTGGACCATGGCCTATTTCAGAAGGGCTTTGCACTTTGGAAATGCATAGAGATCTTCCTGTTGATATTCAGGCAAAACATTTATTTGCTACTGGATTAATAGATGATGTGATTATTGGTAATGCATTTGCATCTGAAAGTGAACTAAAAAAGCTTAGCCAAATAAATAAAGATATAATAGAATTTAGAGTAAACTTAGTTGACAACATTACGCCTATAGATAGAAAAATAGTATTGGAAGAATTTCACTTTGTTAGAGGAGATATTTCTGAATACTTATTGAGATCTACTCAAAGCAGAGTTAAATATAAAGACCATAAATTTTTACCATACAATGTAACAGATATTAAAAGAGGAGATATATTAATAGACACATATTTATATCAAAATTATGCGGGAGAATTACAAATAGCGTTAAAAGATATTAAAAATACAGGTAAAACAAATGTTGTGGGTAGAATAGATGAAAAAGAAATATTTTTATTAGATTATCTAAAACCATGGTCAAAATTTAGTTTTATAGAAAGCAAATAGTCATTATAGTTTAGGAGGCAAAACAATGGAATTAGAAGAAATTGTATTTCAAATTATATTAAATGCGGGTAATGCTAAAAGCAACTGTTTTGATGCGCTGAAAAGTGCCAAAGAAGGTGATTTTAAGTCAGCAGAAAATTATATTAGTAAAGCCGAAGAAGAGATTATTAAAGCTCATAATATACAAACAAGTATGCTTCAAAAAGAAGCAAATGGTGATCATCAAATAGTTACACTTCTATTAATGCATGCAGAGGATCATATGATGTCTGCAATCTTGGCAAAGGATTTGATTACTGAAATGATCGATTTGTATAAATTGATTTATTCTGGGAAAGGTGTAAAATAACCGTAGGATCAAAAATAACTACGGGAAGGAGAGTTCTTTAAATGTCTAAAAGAGGTTTGAAAATAGCCACCATAGGAGGAGGTTCAAGCTATACGCCTGAATTGGTGGAAGGCTTTATAAAAAGGTATGATGAGCTGCCTGTAAAAGATTTATATCTTGTGGATATCGAGGAAGGGAAAGAAAAATTAGAGATTGTAGGAAATCTCGCAAAGCGAATGGTTGAAAAAGCTGGTGTGGATATAAATATTCATCTAACTTTAGACAGGCGTGAGGCAATAAAAGATGCAGACTTTGTGACGACGCAGTTTAGAGTTGGACTTTTAGATGCTCGAATCAGGGATGAGAAAATACCTTTAAGATATGATGTGATAGGACAGGAGACGACAGGTCCTGGTGGATTTGCAAAAGCTCAAAGGACGATACCGGTGATACTCGATATATGCAAAGACATAGAGGAATTATCTCCAAATGCTTGGCTAATAAACTTTACAAATCCTTCTGGAATCATTACAGAAACAGTTTTAAAGCATACAAAGGTGAAAGTGATAGGCCTATGTAATGTTCCAATAGGTATGGTATATGGTGTTGCAGAAATGCTTGATGTAGATGTAAAGCGGGTGTCAATAGATTTTGCAGGGCTTAACCATCTTGTTTGGGGTACACACGTGTATTTAGATGGTGAAGACATAACAGAAAGGCTAATAGACAGTTTCGCAGGTGGTAAATCTATGTCAATGAAAAACGTGCCTGACTTACCGTGGGAAGCAGAGTTTATAAAATCTCTTGGAATGTATCCATGCCCATATCACAGGTATTATTATCTTACAGATAAAATGCTGGAGGAAGAAAAGAAAGATGCTGAAACGATAGGAACAAGGGGTGAACAAGTCAAAAAGCTTGAAAAAGAGCTGTTTGAATTGTATAAAGACCCAAATCTCAATGTAAAACCGCCACAACTGGAGAAAAGGGGGGGAGCCCATTATTCCGACGCAGCATGTTCATTGATAAATTCAATATACAATGACAAAAAGGACATTCACGTGGTTAATGTTAAAAATAATGGGACAATTTTAGATCTGCCAAATGATGTGGTTATCGAGACAAATGCCGTAATAGACAGAAACGGTGCACATCCAATAAATATAGGGCATGTACCGACAAAGATAAGAGGTTTGATGCAATCAGTGAAAGCTTATGAGGAATTGACAATAGAAGCTGGTGTTACAGGCAATTACTATACAGCACTTCAAGCTTTAACGATACATCCGCTTGTACCATCGTCAACAGTAGCTAAAAAAATTTTGGACGATATTATTAGAGAAAACATAGATTACTTGCCGCAGTACAAATAAAATAAGTAGCTTTAAGCCGGATTTTCCGGCTTTTTTCTTCAGCTTTAATTGGAATATTTTTTCGAAACAAAATTACAAAACAGCAAAAAATACTTGAAATTTCATTTCATATATAATATAATTAAATATAGAAAGAGGTGAAAACATTAACATGCCAGGAGATATAGAAAAAATTAAAGCAGTTATAAATAATTTAAAGCCTTCAGAAAAGAAAATTGCAGAGTATATAATAGAAAATGCTGATAAAATTTCAGAACTATCTATAGGTGAACTTTCAAAAAATAGCGGCACAAGCGAGGCAAGTGTTGTAAGATTTTGCAAAAATCTTGGATACAAAGGTTATCAAGATCTTAAAATAAAGATTTCAGCAGATTATACGTATAAGACAAAAAGCATTCAAGGTTTTGCAAATATAAACGATGATATAAATTCTATTGTTGTTAAAATATCAAAAAATAACATGCAGTCAATAGAAAAGACAATGGATATGCTGGATAGAGATGAACTGCAAAAAGCTGCTGATGCCATATTAAATGCCAATAAAATAGATATTTATGGTGTTGGAGCATCTGCTATTGTTGCGCAAGATATGTTACAGAAATTTATGAGAATAAATAAATCATGCACAGCTTACAGCGATTCTCACATGCAACTTGCATCTGCTGCAAATCTAAGCAATGGGGATGTTGCGGTAGGAATATCTTATTCCGGTGAGACAATGGATACTGTAGATGCCTTGAAAATAGCGAAAAATTCAGGTGCTACGACAATTTGCATCACGAGATTTGGTAATTCATCCATAACTAATGTTTCAGACATCAAACTTTTCGTATATTCTACAGAAGCGATTTTTAGAAGTGGTGCAATGGCATCACGTATAGCACAATTAAATGTCATAGATATACTGTTTTCTATAATTGCTTGTAGAAAATATGAAGATATAATTAAGTATTTGGAAAATACAAGTGAAGCTGTTTCGTCTAGAAAATATTGAAGGAGGATTTTATGTTAAATATATTCAGAAAAAGTTGTAAAAGGTTATTGATAAAAGCACCAGTTGATGGAGAGATAGTAGATATAGTGAAAGTTCCTGATGAAGTATTTGCTCAGAAGCTTGTAGGTGATGGAGTTGCGGTAAATCCTAAATCGGATATTTTTGTATCACCAGTTGATGGTATTATAACAACTGTGTTTCCGACAAAGCACGCAATAGGCATCAAGACAATAGAAGGAATTGAGATAATGATACATGTTGGTGTGGATACTGTAAAATTAAACGGAGAAGGGTTTACGACATTTATAAATGAAGGCGATAAAGTAAAAGTCGGAGATAAATTATTGCAAATAAATAAATTGATTTTAGAATCAAAAGCAAAATCTCTCATATCGCCAATCATCATAACAAACATAGAACGAATCAAAGAGATGAATAAAATTGTTGGTACTGTAACTGCTGGAGAGACAGATATCATAGAAGCAGTTATTTAATTGCTTAAGTGTGAATTAAATTTTCATAAATATAATTTATTTATGAAATAATGCAACATGAAAGGGGGATAGAAAAGTATATCAAGCTTTCAAAGATAAAAAAGAAAAGGAGGATGAAAAATGTCAAGAGAAAAAGACATAGCTGAAAGCATCATCAGGGAATTGGGTGGCAAAGAAAATGTCGTATCAATCACTAATTGTATGACAAGATTAAGAGTGTTGGCAAAGGATTATGACAAAATCAATTATGAAGCACTTAAAAAAGTCGATGGCGTCATTAAAGTCAACGAAGAAGGAGGAGAGTTACAGATTATTTTGGGACCAGGATTAGTGTCAAAAGTAGCAGGCGAGGCGTCTAAAAAAATAGGAATTAAATTGGGAGATGCACAAGAAATCAAAGCCGCAATAAATGAAAAAAACAAAACCCCCTTTAAACTTCTTTTAAGAAGAATCGCCAGCATATTTATTCCTTTGATTCCGGGATTAATAGGTGGCGGATTAATACTTGGCATAACCAATGTTGCTACAAAGTTTAATTGGATAGCTGATAAAAATTTGCTGGCTATGCTAAGTTTGTTTGGAAGCACAATTTTTACTTATATGGGTATCATGATAGGAATGAATACTGCTAAAGAATTTGGAGGTTCACCGACGCTTGGTGGTATACTTGCAGGTATCATCTATAATCCTGTTTTGGCAGATATCAAAATTGGCGGTAGTGCACTTGTTGTCGGTAGAGGTGGAATTATTTCGGTATTAATTGCAGCTGCATTTGCAAGTTGGCTTGAAAAAAATATTAGGAAAAGAATGCCAAACAGTATAGAATTACTTGCGACACCTCTATTGACAATTTTGATAGCAGGCTTTGCAACGCTTTACGTATTGCAGCCACTTGGTGGTTTTATAGCTGATGCCATAGGCAAAGCTGTGACAGTTGCGATTGCCGGTAAAGCTGGTGTGTTTACAGGATTTATACTTGCTGGTACTTTCTTACCGTTGGTTATGACAGGCTTACATCAGGGGCTTACGCCTATACACATGCAGCTTATTCAATCTACAGGTGTTACAATATTGCTTCCAATTTTAGCAATGGCAGGTGCTGGGCAAGTTGGTGCAGCAATTGCAGTATATGTCAAAACAAAAAGCAAACAGCTTAAAAAGATTATAGAAGGTTCAATACTTGTTGGAATTTTAGGTATTGGTGAACCACTTATTTACGGTGTTACTTTACCTCTTGGACGACCATTTATAGGAGCATGTATTGGGGCAGCTTTCGGAGGTGCATTTGAAGCATTAAAAGTTGTAGGCGCAAGAGGATTAGGAATATCTGGTATACCTCTTGCTGCTTTAATAGAACCAAATAAAATAATTTATTATATCATCGGTTTAATTATATCATATATTGCAGGATTTATAGCAACTTATTTGTTGGGATTTGAAGATCCAGTAGATGAAGAGATAAAAGATACTCAACCATTTAGTTTTGATGCATAAAAAGGGGCGTTTTGCCCCTTTAAGGAGTTGATTGTATGGCATTTGGCGTATCTGTTTATACTACGGATGACTTTTCAAGTCAAAAAAATAAAGAGTATATTAAAATGGCAAAAGATTTAGGTATATGTTCTGTATTTACATCAATGCATATTCCGGAGATAGAATATGAAAGAAAAATAAATGAGATTAAAGATTTAGTGGAGTATATTAAATTATTAGACATGAAACTTACAATAGATATTTCACCTGTTACTATGAATATATTAGGTTCTTCATCAAACAACCTTAAATCATTTTATGAATTAGGAATAGATTGTTTGAGACTTGATTATGGGTTTACAATAGATGAAATTGCGGAAATGACTAAAAATAAATACGGCATAAAAATCGAATTAAATGCAAGCACGATAACAAAACAACAAATAAATGATTTGATATATAGGAATGCCGATTTGAGAAATTTAAGTGCTTGTCACAACTTTTATCCTAAACCATATACAGGACTTTCCTATGAATTTTTTAGAGAAAAAACTTTGATGATAAAAAGTTATGGACTTAAAGTTTCAGCATTTATTCCATCTCAGAAAGGCAAACGAGGTCCAATATATGAAGGATTGCCTACTCTTGAAGTTCATAGAAATATGAAGCCAGATATATCAGCAAGACATTTAATCTATTCAGGAATTGATGATGTATATTTTGGAGATGCATATGCATCTTTTGATGAGATAAGTGATGTTACGTCAGTCGATAAAGATGTGATTGAATTAAAAATTGATTTAGTTAATGACGTTACAGATTGTGAAAAAGATTTGATTTTTAATTGTATCCATACAAATAGAATTGACTCATCGGAATATATTGTAAGATCGGAAGAATCCAGAGGATATGCAAAGATCGGCAAGGAAATAAAGGCCCATAACTGTATTGATAGAAAAAAATACAGTGTAACAATAGATAATGAAAATTTTAAAAGATATTCTGGAGAGCTAAATATCTGCTTGATTGATTTACCTAAAGATGAAAGGGTAAATGTAGTAGGGCATATAGTTGAAGAAGAGTGTATTCTGGCCGATTTAGTCAAACCAGGCGTGAAATTCAGATTTAGAAAGGGCTGATATTATGAACTTAGAAGCATTAATGACAGAAGGTAGAAATCCAAATACGGTTGATATAGATAGGTTAAGTACAGAGGATATGCTAAGAAAAATAAACGAGGAAGACAAAAAAGTTCCGACGGCTGTAGAAAAAGAAATATCAAATATTGCGAAGGCTATAGATATCGCAGCGGAAAGATTAAAAAAAGGCGGCAGGCTTATATATATTGGCGCTGGTACAAGTGGCAGGCTTGGAATACTTGATGCTTCTGAATGCCCTCCTACATTTGGCGTATCTCCAGAAATGGTGCAGGGAATTATCGCAGGTGGAGATACGGCTATAAGAAAAGCTGTTGAAGGTGCAGAAGATAATATAGAACTTGGTAGATTGGACTTGATTGAAAGAAATTTATCCAACAATGATGTTGTGGTAGGAATTGCGGCGAGTGGAAGAACGCCTTATGTTTTAGGAGCACTTCATTATGCTAAAGAAATTGGAGCAGCGACAATAGGCATATCGTGTAATCCAAACTCTGAGATGAAAAATTTAGTTGATGTAATGATAGCACCTGTTGTTGGACCTGAAGTTATTATGGGTTCCACTCGAATGAAAGCAGGAACTGCTCAGAAGCTTGTATTAAATATGATTTCTACTGGCGTCATGATAAAGATTGGTAAGGTGTACAGCAATTTGATGGTTGATGTACAGGCGACGAACGAGAAATTAATTCACAGGGCAAAGCGAATAGTTAAACTTGCAACAGGAGCTGATGACGTTGCTATTGAGAAGATATTAGATGAGACAGATTATGATGTTAAATTAACTATACTAATGATACTTACAGGCCTTGAAAAATCTGAAGCTCAGGAACTTTTGGAAAAGGCAGGAGGTCATATAGAAAAAGCGTTGAAAGAAAATAGAACGAAAAGAAATTCTACTATCAATGCATAGTGGAAATATGATGTATAGCGTTGTTTTTTGGCTGAAGAAAATTTTTCTTCAGCTTTTATAATTCATAGCAAATTGGAATAATTTTTTAATATTGAGAGGATTTTTAAGATACATGTACATAAATTTTGGATAAAGGCAAATTTTGGAGTTTGTAATTGTTTTAGTAAAGATATAAAATTATATTAAAGTTGTCTGACATCTGATATATTACAATTAAATATTTAACACAAATTCAAGCTTTACATGATTTTAACACACACTTAATAATCACTTTATAATAGTCTGTTATATTAATCTTGTGAGAAGTTGCACCAATCATCAATGCAGCTAAAATTTCATTGACTTTAGGTTAACGCGCATCTGATTTATTCCATGCATCAGTGTTTAAACGAATATGACATAAGGGGGGATTGTGTTTATACTCAAAAATATTTCAAATAATAAGATAAGTAGGAGGGTTTATATGTTTAAAGGTAGAGGCAAAGTTTTAAGTATCATTTTGACATTTGTGATGGTATTTGGCATGGCATTTTCAAGTATGCCTCAGATATCATATGCAGCTACGTCAAAAACATTTGACTTTGTGGAAGTCACTGATTTCCATGGATATCTGCAAGCATCAGGCAAATTAAGCGATGGAACGCCTATTACTCAAGAGAGAGGATCGGTACTGGCAAAAAGGATAAAGGACATAAAGGCAGCAAATCCTGATACTGTCGTACTATCGGGCGGAGATATGTTCCAGGGTACGCCTCTTTCAAACGTTTTAAAAGGTCAGCCTGTTATCGACATGATGAAAAGCATAGGTTTTGATGCCATGGCATTAGGAAATCACGAGTACGACTGGGGCATTAATTCTGTCATCGATACAAGCAGCGCAGTCTTAAAAGGTTCTACAATACCTGTTTTAGCAGCTAATGTATACGACAAAACTACAGGCAAACCTGTAAGCTATACGAAACCGTGCGTTGTAATTGAAAGAGATGGAGTAAAGATCGGCATTATCGGCATTGTTGATAACAAAGAATTTCCGTCTATAATTTTGCCATCTCTCATAAGCAATGTAGATTTTAAAGATCCTGTGCCAATTGTAAATAATCTTGCACAGCAGTTGAGAAATGATGGTGCACAGATTGTAGTCGTCTTGGCACACATGGGAGCTACGACTGATAAGAATACAGGTGAGACAACAGGCAATCTCATTGATTTTGCAAAGAGCGTAAAAGGCGTAGACGCCATATTTGGCGGACATACCCATACGATCGTCACAACCAGAGTGAATGGAATACCTGTAGGTGTTGCAAATAATGCAGGTATGGGCTTTATCGATCTTAAGATAACAGTAAATAGTGATGGCACTGTAAATACAGGAGATATGGTTTACAATGATGATTACAGCTATTACAATACGAAAACACCGATAGTTGATGAAGATGTTCAAAGTATAGTCGATAAAGCCATACAAGATGCTGGACCACTATTTAGCCAAGTAATCGGCACTGCAGATGTAGATTTGACGAGAACTCAAAGTGCAAATCCTTTTGGAGATTCGATTTTAGGAAATTGGACGTCAGAAGTCGTTAAAGATGCTGTAAATGCAGATTTTGCTTTTGGAAACAATGGTGGACTTAGAACTGACGTATTAAAAGGCGATATCACTGTTGGAACAATGTATACGTTGATGCCATTTGACAATACCATTGTCACAGTAAGCATGACGGGTGCAGAGATTAAGAAGGTGTTGGAACAAGCTGTTCAGGATGGTGGCAAAGGGATTCAGGTCGCAGGTCTTTCATTTAAGTATGATCCGAATAAGCCATCTATGAATAGAGTATTTGACATGAAGAAATCTGATGGAACACCGATAGACATGAATGCAAGATATCTTGTAGCAACGAATAATTTCATGGGAACTGGCGGAGATGGTTTTACAGAATTTACTGATCCCGATGTGCAGAAATCTTACATAGATACGCAGAAATTGGTGAGAGATGCATTTATCGATGCTGTAAAAGCACAAGGTCATATAACAGCAAAGATAGACAATAGGATATCTCCAGCCACAATGATAGCTTCTAATGAGACGACTATAACAGTTTTAGCCACATCCGATGTGCATGGGAATTTGGTGCCATGGGATTACAGCAGTGCAAAAGAAGCTAATCAGGGCCTTGCGAAGGTAGCAGGTTATGTTGACAAAGTAAGATCTGAAAATCCCAATGTCGTATTAGTAGACAATGGCGATACGATTCAAGGTACGCCACTTTCATACTACTATGATAAAATTGACACGAAGTCTGAATATCCGATGGCAAAAGCCATGGGTGCTATGCACTACGATACGTGGACGTTAGGCAACCACGAATTCAATTATGGTTTGGATGTCTTAGACAGGGTAATCGCTGATATGGAAAAAGAAAATATCCATGTCTTGTCTGCAAACACTTATAAAGATGATGGCACCAACTTTGTAGAGCCGTACTACATCAAGACGATAACTACTCCTATGGGCGATGTGAAAGTAGGCATATTAGGACTTACTACAAAAGAAATCCCTTCATGGGAAGACAAGGCACATTATGCAGGGCTTAAATTTAATGATCTTGTAGAAGAAGCAAATAAATGGGTGCCTAAAGTGAGAGCCGCAGGAGCAGATATAGTTGTCGTTGCTATGCACTCTGGTGAGGAAAGCCCATCAGATACTATACCGGAAAATCAGGTAAAAGCTGTAGCTCAAGGCGTAAATGGTATAGATGCGATAATAGCTGGCCATACACATGCTGTAATACAAATGGATACATTTAAAAATCCGGAAGGCAAAGATGTGATAGTGACAGAGCCTGGCAAATGGGGGCAATACGTTTCAAGGATAGATTTCAACTTATCTAAAGATGAAAACGGAAAATGGGTAATCGACAGCAAGACAAGCAAAGCTGTTGCGATGGACAGTTCAGTACAACCTGATGAAAACATAATGCAGCTTGCAGAGCCATATCAAGAAGCTACTCTTAAATACGTAGGAACAAAGATAGGTACAGCTTCTGGTGACTTCTTAGGAAAAGATCAATTGACAAAGGAAACGGCTTTGATGGATCTTATAAACAAGGTGCAAAAATACTATGCAAAGACAGATCTTTCAATTGCCGCGCCGTTAAGCAGCACTGCACAGATATTAAAAGGCGATGTTACAATACAAGACATGATGAGCGTATATGTGTATGAAAATTATTTGTACGGAATAAAGATGACTGGCAAACAGTTAAAGGATTGGATGGAATGGTCTGCCCGTTATTATCAGCAGGTTAAATCTCCAGATGATCCTATAACAAAAGATAAGACCCTCAATATACCGGATTACAACCTTGATCAGCTTTATGGAGCAAGTTACACGATAGACCTTACACAGCCTGTTGGAAACAGGATAAAGAATCTTACGGTAAATGGCAAACCAGTAAAAGACGACGATGTATTTACGGTTGCAATAAATAACTACAGATTTAATGGCGGCGGAGGTTTCATGAAGGCAGCAGGCATAACAAATCCTGTTGTAGTCTTTGATTCGGCTAAAGCTTATGGTGATGATGGACAGGTAAGAAACTTGATGATAAGTTATATAAAGATGAAAGGCACTATAGATCCTGTTGTTGATAACTACTGGACAATATCTAAGACACCAGTTTCAGAAGGAAATATTGCAAGCAAAGGTATTGTCACAGCGTCAGCTTTAAATGTGCGTTTAGGCGCTGGAACAAATTATAAAGTGATAGGCATATTAAGGGCTGGTCAATCCATTGATATAGTAGGGGAAAATAATGGATGGTACAAGATTGACTACAATGGAAAGACGGGTTATGTATACAGTAAGTATGTAGCTTCGTCCCCAGATTTATCAAATGTATCCGTATTGAAAGTGGTGAAGGTGACTGCTAAAGACGGGCTTAATGTCAGAGTGAACAATTCCATAAATGCGTTAAAAATAGGAGCAATACCGTATGGATATGAATTAAAAGTAGTCGGCGAATACGACGGATGGTATAAAGTCCAGTATAACGGCGCATACGGATTTGTTTACGCAAAGTACACAAAATAGAAAAATAAAGTTAATGAAAGGGAAGGCTGTATGATGGCAGCTTTCCCTTTTGTCATACATAAATGGTATAAAAGGCAGTTGGATAGAGATAAATATAATGATAGAATATAGATGATTTATTATAGCGATTATAAGAAGGGAATGAAAAGGAAGTTGTACATAGGAGATGTAAAGATCAAAAACAATGTTTTTTTGGCACCTATGGCAGGTGTTACAGATAAGCCTTATAGGCGTATATGCAGTGAGATGGGATGTGGATTTGCATACACAGAAATGGTCAGTGCTAAAGGCCTTTACTATGGAAGCGAGAATACAGAATTCCTTACAGACATAGATGATGATGAAAATGTGGCATTGCAGATATTTGGTTCTGATCCTTATATAATGGGTGAGATTGCAAAGAGATTAAATGCGTCAAATGCAAAGACAATAGACATAAACATGGGATGTCCTACGCCTAAAATAGTAAAAAACGGCGATGGCTCAGCTTTAATGCTTAAACCAGAATTGGCAGAAAGTGTAATTAAAGCCGTGGTAAAAAATTTGTCAAAGCCTGTAACTGTAAAGATAAGAAAAGGATGGGATGATGCTCATGTAAATGCTGTTGAGATTGCTAAGATGGCTGAAAATTGCGGTGTAAAAGCTGTGGCTGTTCACGGTAGGACGAGAGAGCAATTTTACTCAGGTCGTGCTGATTGGGATATAATAAAGAAAGTGAAGGATAATTTAAAAATACCCGTAATAGGAAATGGAGATGTCTTTTCGCCGGAGGACGCAAAAAGGATGATAGACGAGACAGGCTGTGACGCAGTAATGGTTGGCAGGGGCGCAGAAGGAAATCCGTGGATTTTCAAAAGAATACATCATTATCTAAGCACAGGCGAAATTTTGCCAGAGCCGACTGTAAGTGAAAAGATTGACATGATTTTAAAGCACCTTGACATGATGATAGAATACAAAGGTGAACAAATAGGAATATTGGAGATGAGAAAGCATATAGCATGGTATCTTAAAGGTATCCGCGGTGCATCTAAAATAAAACAGATGGTATTTACCATGTCTTACTATAAAGAAGTCAAAGAGCTTTTGATTAGCATTAAAAGACAATTTGAATAATGTAAAAAATACATGCACAAAACCCTTCTATAATAGCATAGACTAAAAAGAAGGGGGATTTGGAAATGCTCATATTGCCTAACAATAAACACCTATCAAGTAACAATGAATTGCAAAAACAAGTTGAAATATCTGGCGTTAGCATTGAGGAGTTTAATTTCAAGGAAAATTTGAAGAAAAAAAGCCTCTTTAAAAAAGAGGACTTTTATAAAAGATTTCTCACTTTAAATGGAGCCATTATGATATCAAAACCGTTTGAAGCTGGAGAAGTAAATAAATTCTATGTAAGTTTATACGATTTAATTAAAAACATCAATTCAGAAGAAGTATTTGGCGTCAAGTTTCCTTCGAGAAGCAGTGAAAAGACAGTCTATAAAAACAGCATATCATTTGACAAGTTTACGATAGGAGACATAATAGTAGCAACAAGCCAGGGTTTTCACGTGCAAGGTGCGATAAGACATGCTGCGATATTTGACAGCAGGAGATATTATGGAAGCATCGATGATAAATGCCTATTGACAGCGGAACCAGACCAAGGTGTGATTTATGAGACAATAAGATTTTATAGAGAAAATTTCAGTGAGGCGTGGGGGCTGACAGTCCCAAAGGCTACAATAGAAGAAAGAGTAAAAGCTGTTGATGAAGTATCCAAGTTTGTCGGAAAACCTTACAGTTGGAGGGCTGACAAAAACGATGATGAAAACTGGTATTGCTCAAAAGTCCCATGGGCCGCATACAAAAAATCATCAGGAATAGACATAGACGGAAATGGAGGCTTTTGGGTGCTGCCAATTGACATCTTTATATCAAAAGAAACAGAAGTATTTGAGTATTCTAATTCATAAGGCAGGATTTTAACCTGCCTTTTAAAATGCAATTGAATGTTATAAGTTTGTAATGTATAATTTAGGAAATCGTAATTTTATTTTATTGTTGTAATAGGGGGATGTTTAATGGATCGCGATAAGTGGAAATTCAGGATCGGTGGAGCGCTTTTAATATTGGTGGGACTATGGAATGTGTTTGGGTTTGTGATTACAATAGAATTTGGCAAATTTTCTTTTGGCATAAATGATATAGGAGATATCATTATCACCATATTGATGCTATATTTAGGATATATAATGGTGAGATACAGTTGATTAATTTCCAGCATCATTATAAAAAGTAATAAAACGGGAATAATAGTTATTATCAATTGATTTTGAAATTCAATACTTTAAATCAAAAATTATTGCATATTATTAGCCATTAAGCTATAATATATACCAATAATAAAGTTTCAATTGATAATATGGAGGATATCATGAATAAACAAAACTCAGCTTTGCTTTCAGTGATTTCTAATAGTGCATTAATAGTTATAAAATTATTGGCAGGAATACTAATGCATTCAGTAAGTGTAATTTCTGAAGCCATACATTCTTCTATTGATTTAATTGCCAGTTTAATTGCCTTTCTGTCTATACGAGTAGCAGTAAAACCGGCAGATGAAGATCATCCTTTTGGACACAGCAAATATGAGAATATATCTGGTTTTGTGGAAGCTATCTTAATTTTTTTTGCAGCTATATTTATCATATATGAGGCAGTGCGAAGAATAGTTATGGGTACTTTTGTAGAAAATTTAGGAACTGGAATTATTGTGATGCTTTTTGCATCTTTTGTAAATGCAGTAGTATCGTATTTTTTATTCAAAGTATCAAAAAAAGAAGATTCTATTGCTTTAAAGGCAGATGCAATGCATCTTTTGACTGACGTATTTACATCTTTAGGAGTTACAATAGGACTTGTTGTTATAAAAATTACTAAATTGGGCATTTTAGATCCAATCATAGCTATCTTTGTTGCATTGCTTATTATAAAAGCGTCAATTGGACTGACAAAAGAAGCATTAAAAGATTTAACAGATACCAGTCTTCCAGAAAAGGAAGTCAAAGAAATAGAGAATATTATAAAATCAAATTTTGAAATTATAAGTTTTCATAAATTAAGAACGAGAAAATCAGGGCCTCGAAGAGAGATAGACGTTCATTTACGAGTAGACAAAGATTACAGCATAGTAGAAGCTCATGAACTGTCACACAAAGTTTCAAAGCAGATAGTAGACAAATTTCCGGATTCCCATGTGATAATTCACATAGAGCCTGAAGAGAAAAAATAAATAAAAACAAAAAAGCAGGTTGAATCCCTGCTTTTTAAAATGCAATTGAATGTTAATAGCCTTAATAGGCTTTTTTATTTTAAAAAATTTTTTATAAAAAACTGTAACAAATTCCTTAAAAAATTTGTCTTGTATTGTGAGAGAGTAATTTGCAGGATAAATTTGGTCAAATTTATAAGTATTGCAAACATGGAAAGGATGTGATTGCAATAAAAAAGACAATATCAATATTTGTAATTATCCTCATGAGCATAATAATCTTCATAGTTTTACTCAGTGTATTTCAATATTATAAAAGCTTTTATGGATTAAAAGGTGAAATCATGCTTATGGAAGGTGAAGCTCCATCATTTCCCGTTTTAATATACGATATTAAAAATAACAAAAAATATGAAATCAGGAATATATTTTACGATGTCCAGTATGATGCAAATAATGGAAATAACTTGATTGCTGTCATTAATAATAAAATTTATAAGATAAATGAATATCAGCGTACAGATTTTGCAAACAGACAACTATTATATACAGGAGAAAATGTCCGTTATCCTAAATTTGTTCCAGATAAAAACGCTATTAGTTTTACGCAAAAAGATAAATTGACTTATTATGATCTGGATGCAAAAAAATCAATTGTCATTGCAAAGCTTTTGCTTCCCGGATACGATTGGCTCGATTCAGATACGGTTTTATTTACGGAGGTAGATAGTAGTGGGAGTTTAAATATTATGGCATATAAAATAAGCAATAACAAAACTTATGTTTTTAAAAAAGATGCAGCTTATCCATCACTATCATATAATAAAAAGTTTTTAACGTATCAAAGAGGAAATGTCAGAAATGTAGTGTATATAGAAGAGATTAATGGAAGTCATCGCAAATCTGTAAGGGTAAATTCTATCGGTCTTCTTCCTTATAAGCCTTCATCTGATGGAAACTACTTGATAGGAGCAATGTACTATGCGGGTCATGCAGATGTCGTTATTATAAATGTGACTAATAACAAAATCAGAAAGATCTTTCCCGGCATTTTTCCATCTGTTTTAGATTGGAAAGAATGATAATGGATTTAAATGGAAGACGGGTGATATTAGTGAATAGTTTAGTTCGAAATAATAAATACATTATTCATATAACTCTATTGGCTATTTATATTTTATGGATATTGAATTTAGATTACTTTTATCCTTTTGTAAGATTTACGTCTTTGAAATTAAACGATATTTTTTCTTTGTGTATTCAGATAATTCCATTAATGCTGTTAATAAATGGCTTTAGATTTAAACATATTTCTACAAAGATAGTGAATAGTGTGATTTCAATAATATTAATAGTGATAAGTACAACAATTGCAGCCATTATTTTATTTGCCACTATTACTCTTAATGTAAATGAGGCGTTTATGCCAATTCACAATATTAGGTTTGAATCAAGCTCCGTTATGGTTTATAGATCAAATTACGGTGCAACTATGGATTTTGGAATAACAGTTAGACAGGAAAAAGAAGTCATAAAAGGTGTTTTGCTTGTTAAAAATTTATATAAGAAGCATCATGTTTATGATATAACAATAAAAAAATTAGATAATAATGTTGTAGAAATAAATAGTAAAAAAATATATTTAAAGCGAAATGTGTACTTTCCATAAATTTTTGTTAGATGATTGCCAAACCTGATCCAAAGTTTTCTTTTGGTATCTTTTATTATCCCAGTTAAAAACATAAAAGGAAGACATCGGCACGCTTTAAAAGCTGTACAGGCAAGTAAATTGAATTGATCGAACTTAAGAATATATTTTTATATAGAATTTGTGCCTAAGCGAAGCGAAAGTAAGGGGTGTTATAATAAAAAATTCTAAATTATTGGTTATTAGTATAGTTATCACTTTATCATCAATATTTTTTGATAAATTTAAAGATTATTCAAACTTTAAACATGGATTAGGATTACCCTTCAAATTTTTAGAGTACTACGATTATAATATACCAAAAAATAATTTAAAATTACTTTCTTTGGATAATATAACTAAAATAAACTTTAGGGTTGATATGTTCTTATTTTCTGTCTTAGCCATATTCGTAATTTTAAAATATTTTATTAAACTGTATTATAAAAAAGAAAAAAGGTAACTGTAATGATGTTAGTAGATCTTAACTCAAAAAACCGATCAAATTAATAATAAAGTGGGATGGTGGCGAAAAAGATTTATTACTTTAAGATATGGATATAAAAATTATTAATGGTCCTTTTTGGGCTTTTTTTATTTAAAAAAATTTTTTTATAAAAAATTGTAACAAATTCCTTAAAAAATTGTCTTATATGTGAGAGTAAATTTGAAAGTTTTACGGGGGATCTATATGGGAAATATGCAAATATATGATGAAATACTCCATTCATATAAAAGATGCGTAGAAGCGGGGCTTACCAGTTCGATGACGGATCCTGCAATAATTTCAAGAGGAAATGATTTGCAAATCAGATTAAAGAAAAATATGACATTGATTAAGACATTTAAAAATGTTGTTGGCAATATTTTAAGGAGTTTAAATGGTAAGTACATATTTTTATTAACTGACGATGAAGGATATCTTTTAGATACGATGTGTCATGAGAAAATCCTATGTTACATCAATTTTGACTGTTCAATTGGCATATCTTTTAAAGAAGAAGCCATAGGTACAAATGCCATATCAATGGCGATGAAATTAAAAAGATTAGTATATTTAGAACCTCAGTATCATTATTGCGAAATTCTAAAAAAATGGCATTGCATTGCTGCTCCTATAATTGTAGATGAAAAAATAATAGGATATTTAGATGTTTCAACGATAGAAAAAGACATGACAGAAGAAATGAATGTGGTTGTCGAATTGCTTTCAGATAAAATTGCTAATGAATATAAAAACTGTTTAAAGAATTCTGAACTAGTAAACAAAAATATAGATTTTACAGACAAACAAATAAAAATATTGATAATGCTTGCAAAAGGCTATAAAGAATTGACCATATCAAGAGAACTTGGGATTAAACCAGTTACCGTAAAATATCATAAGAAGAAAATAATTGAGAAACTATGTGTAAAAAGCATCCAAGAAGCAATAGTAAAGGCAACAAAGTTAAATTTAATAGATATTGATTAAACCAGACTATATCTTTGTATAGTTTTTTGGTTTTTATGTAAAAACTATACAAAGATATAGTAGACATTGGAAATTTATCATTGTAAAATGAAAATAAAGAAATCAATTCGTTAAAGAATTGATTAGGTATTAAATATTAGAGGGAGGAGAAATTATGATTAAAAGGTTTTTAGTTTCACTTTTACTATGCTTGGCTTTAACTTTTTCGGCATCTGTTGGTATTGCTGCTCAGAACGATAGCTCTGTAATGAATGCTAATGGTGTTAATTCAAATAATATTATAAAACCGCAATTGACAGTACAAACGAAGATAGACATTAGTAATGTAAAATTAGGAGAAAGGATAGTTTTGCCAGACGGATCAGTATTAACTCCAATATCTAAAGAGGAGTATATTTCTAAGTTAGCAAAAGAAAAAAATATATCACTTCAAGAAGCATATAAAATTGAATCAAATACTATTGCTGCGGGGAGTATATATTATTACAATTATACTAAAACTTTCTCATATCCTAAAAATTCAGGTTTTAAAGCAGAACTGGTTGCGACTCTCAAGTTATACAGTCAAGGTAGTTTTAGGCAGATTGAAGATGTGGTAGCTATAGGTAGCAAGGGAGTTAGTGGAACACATACTTTTAGATGGATTCAAATATCAGCGTATTCAGATCCTCAAATGGGAAGTAGCAAATTTCCAACTACGAGTGTAACTCTTGGTGCGAATGGCTATTTTGAAGTCTTATCGCAAGATAGTATTAATACTTCTGTAGAATTGCCCGGTTTTTCTTTTAGTTATTCAACAGGTAACGAATATATATATATAATTCAGATCCTATGTTTATGAATACTACATTAAATATATACTAAAACATGAAAAAATGATTATAATTTAGCAATGCAGTTAGTTTTCTATTTTAATACTAAAATTACATCTGATCTTATTGATATTTTAAAATGCATAGATCAATTTTATTGAAATACTTAAGGGATAATCTAGTAAAATACTCGATTACTAGATTATCTCTCTGTTTTGTTATTTTCTACTTCGATTATTGTGGCGATTAAAAAAAGTCGATATAGAATGCAACCAAATATGTCAAAAGAAGAAAAAACAAAGAAAAAATTCTTACGATGTAAATAAAGATGTAAGTGAATTAGAAATCGAAAAATAATTTCAGAATGAAATTTTGGGGAATAAATTTAAAAATATATCTCTTGAAATTCAGTTATATCAGGCAGCAGAAGTTGCCGATAATACTCTTAAATAAAAAGGAGGCTTTTTTAATGAATAAACTATTTTTAAAAATTTTAATTGCCATTATGATAATAATTTCAATCTTTATGTTAAGTGCATGTACGCCGCAATATCCACCAGATACTTCAGTAAATTTAAAAGGTGCAAATCATTATTGGTTAGTATTTTTGACAATTTTTGTACCTCATTATAGTGAACTAATAATTCAACCATTTAATGAGGATTTTGTGATACCTGATGAAATCAATGTTGACATTGTTATTAACAATAAACGTTTATTTACTGGTAAGCTAAGATACATTCCTGATCCAAAGTTTAAATTTGGACAATACAAAATCGAATTAAAATCAGACGATTTTTATAAAAAATATAAAAAATCAAAATATACAGTGATTATAAAATACGATAATAAAAGCAGTTCGGTGTTGCTAAATCAATGTGAAATATATTAATCCATTTTTATAGATAAATTTTAAGGAGCGTAATCCATGATCATTTTTAGAACTTTGATAAGTATAGCATTAATAGTATGCAATATTGCAATTTATGAATTGTATGTGCATCATAAAAAAGTTATAATGGTTTTACTAAGTATATGGTTCTTTATCATATTAAATGGTGTGTTGATATATCTTTTAGTCAGTACATTTTATTATCCCAGTTAAAAACATAAAAGGAAGACATCGGTACGTTTTAAAAGTTGTAAAGGCAAATAAATTGAATTGATTGGACTTAAGACCATATTTTTTGACAAATTTAAAGATTATTCAAACTTTAGACACGGATTAGGATTACCCTTCAAATTTTTAGAGTACGATGTTAGTAGATCTGCATTATTGACAAATATCTCCCAAGTTGGTACTGACGAAAGGAAAAAGATATTAGATGCACTCAAAAAACCAGTAAGTACATATTTTTATTAACTGACGATGAAGGATATCTTTTGTATACGATGTGTCATGAGAAAATGTTATGTATCAACAATAGAAAGAGACATGACAGAAGAAATGAATGTGGTTGTCGAATTGCTTTCAGACAAAATTGCTAATGAATATAAAAACTGTTTAAAGAATTCTGAACTAGTAAACAAAAATATAGATTTTACAGACAAACAAATAAAAATATTGATAATGCTTGCAAAAGGCTATAAAGAATTGAAAATATCAGGAGAACTTGGGATTAAACCAGTTACCGTAAAATATCATAAGAAGGAAATAACTGAGAAACTATGTGTAAAAAGCATTCAAGAAGCAATAGTAAAGGCAACAAAGTTAAATTTAATAGATATTGATTAAACCAGACTATATCTTTGTATAGTTTTTACATAAAAACCAAAAAAACTATACAAAGATATAGTAAACATTGGAAATTTATCATTATAAAATGAATTTAAAGAAATCAATTCGTTAAAAAATTGATTAAATATTAAATATCAAAGGGAGCATAGCTGACTTCTATTTTAGGTATGAAATTTTATTATTGCAATGAGAAAATTGAAAAAAACGAAGATATAGTGAGAAAATGAAAGATAATAGAAGGAGGAGGCATGTAAATGAATCGATTCATTATTTTCCTATTTTCAGTCATATTCTTGTTGAGTTTTACATCTTGCTCAAATGAAACTAAAAAACTTAATACTAATCCTGAACAGCAATTGAAACAATCCCAAAATACACCATTGAAACAAAACATTCAAACCGATCTTTATCAAATATCAATTCCAAAAGAATGGACAGCAGAGAAATTAGATGGGAATATGCTTGCATTTAAGAAAGAAAACAAAAGGATAGGTGGATTAGATATTCTGGGATATTATCCAGAACAACCAATTTCGCAGCTTGAGCCAAACCATTCAGAAGTTATCGAATCAAAAACACTTGAAGGATTTTTTACGGAAGTAGTGAAGGAAAAACTTAAAATTACACCTCCGGCTGCATCTGGTGAAACAACTGTAACCGAGCAGGTACATCTGTTTTTTATTATCAAGGAAAAAAAGATTGCTTATGATCTATATTTTAATACTGCCGATGTTGATGAACAAACCGCTTTAAACGTTGCAAAAAGTTTAAAATACAAAAATACAAATAATTGGTAATATATTACTTTTGATGCCTTTGGCATTTTTAATGCCTTTTATTAACTATAAGTATTTTTCATTTAGAAAAAATATATCTTTATGTGCAATAACATCTTTTTGTATTGAAATAATACAATTGCTTGTTTCATTAATATACGGTTTTGCATATAAAATTTGTGATATAAATGATTTTATATTAAACGTATTTGGAGCATTAGTTGGCTATATCTCTTTCAAAATTTTGCTACCTATATTCAAAAAAGATAGTCATTTATTTTGTGAATCGCCACAGCATAACATTGAATAATTATTGATATTAATGTTTTTTAGTTAGGAGGTTTTAGAAGTTGGAATTAAAAAAGAGATTGTTAAAAATTGTCGGGATATTATTTATCATCATTGACTTATTTTGCATTATCGCCATCATTAAATCTATTGTATCTATGGACATAGAGCTTTTTGCAAATATATCTAATATAATAGATGTAATTGCTACTTTATTGTTTTTGTATGTGGGATATATTTTTTTAAGATATAGCCAATAGAGAAAGGCTTAAACGAAAAAAGCAGGTTAGTTACCTGCTTTTTTTATACTTGCTAAACCCATGATTATGAGAGAAACTATTACAATGCTGCCGCCGGGTGAGAGATTGAGATAAAAAGACAGTATTATGCCTGCAAATACAGATATAAAGGAAAACAGTATGGCATAAAGAATTGTCTGTCTGAAGTTTTTAGCTATTTTAAGGCTTGCCGCTGAAGGTATTACCATCAATGCTGATACCAGCAAAGCTCCTACTATTCTCATGGACACTGCTACGGTTATGGCCACAATCATGGTAAATATTATATTTACCATATTGACAGGAATTCCGGATATTAAAGCGGCTTCTTCGTCAAATGTGATGTACAAAAGCTCCTTGTAGAAGATATAAATTACTGCTATTATAGCAATGCTAAGTATGAATGAAATCAAAACGTCGGTGTTGTTAATTGATATTATGCTTCCAAAGAGATAATTCATTATGTTTGCTGGGCTTCCGCTGGATAAACTTAGAAGTATTACTGCGATTGCCATTCCTGCAGACATGACAACTGCAATAGATATTTCCGAGTATCTAAAGTAAGATTTTCTCAAACGCTCAATACCAAAAGATGACAGTACAACAAAAATTATAGAGCCGATTGTAGGATTTATGCCTATGAGAAAACCTGCTGCTACACCTGCCAACGCTACGTGAGATAATGTATCACCCATCTGTGATAGCCTTCTTAATACTAAGAAACTTCCTACCAATGGTGCTATTATTGATATAAATCCGCCTGCCAAAAATGCCCTGATCATAAAGTCGTATGTAAAAATATTAAGCATTATAACACCTCAATCTAAAGTCGATTATTGACATTTTCACTTTGATGATGGTGCATATCCAGTTTGACAGGGTATCCGTATATTTCTGCTAATTCTTTTTTTGAGAAGTCTAAAGTGTCGCATCTATCATATAGTCTGCCATTTCCCATGCATACGATTCGAGATACCTTGTCGGATATGGCCCATACATCATGAGTGACCATGATAATCGTTATTTTGTTTTGCTTATTTAAGCTATCCAGTATTTTGTAAAGCGTGTCTTCTGATTTTGCATCTATGCCTGTTGTAGGCTCATCCAAAAATAAAATCTTAGGATCGCTGACAAGCGCTCTTGCTATAAACACCCTCTGCTGTTGGCCTCCAGACAGATTTCCGATAAGCCTGTCTTTGTAATCAATCATGTCGACAGTCTTTAAAGCGTTATTTACAATTTCCCAGTCATTTTTAGAAAGCTTCTTAAATAGCCCTAATTTTCCATAAAGCCCCATCGATACGACTTCTTTCACGCTTGCTGGAAATGAAGCGTTGAATGAATAAGATTTTTGAGGGACATATCCGATTATGGATCTTTTTTTTATGTCTTTTACGTTCATTCCATTTATGAGGACTTCGCCAGATGATGGCGTAAGATCTCCTATCATGATCTTTACAAGAGTGCTTTTCCCTGATCCATTGGGCCCGATAAGGCCAACAAATTCGCCGTCATCGATAGTTAGATTGATATTGTTAAGCACCTTTTTATCAGCATAAGAAAAACTGACATCTTTAAGTTCAACAATTTTACCCATAAAAAAACCCTTTCGTTAATCTAATTTAATGCTTTCTGAAGATTATCTAAATTTTGCTGCATCAATTTTATATAATCATATTCTTTCTTCATCTCATCTTTAGTAAGCCCCTCAATAGTATTTAGCGGAAGTACTTTTGCGCCTGTTTCACTGGCTATTGATTGAATAGGCTTGGGTGATGTCAATGGCTCTGTAAAGACGTACTTGATGTTTTCTTTTTTTATAAGCTGTATGACTTCAGCGACTTTAGCAGGACTTGCTTCAGCTTCTTCACTCATACCGACAATAGATACTTGGTTTAAGCCGTAATCTCTTGCTACGTAATCAAAAGCGCTGTGGTATACTATAAAAGTTTTTGTCTTAGTGTTTTTAAGTTTTTCAGTGTATTCGCTGTCTAACTGCTTTAATGCGTTTGACAAAGCTTTATAGTTATCTTCGTAGTATTTTGCGTTTTTACTGTCAGCACTTACTAAAGCACCTTCTATATTTTTTGCCAATATTTGTGCTTCTTTTGGAGACAACCATACGTGTGGATTTACGGCATTTCCAACTTTTATCGCATCAATGCCATTTGACACTTCTACAAATTTGGGCCCTGATACAGATGATTCTACTTTGCTTATCCATGAATCCATGCCAAGTCCTAAATACAAAACGAGAGAAGCTCCTTCTATGTCTGCTATCTGTTTTGTCGTAGGTTCCCAGTCGTGAGGCTCAACGCCTGGCGGTATTATGTTTTGGACTGTGGCTTTATCACCAGCTATTTTTTTTGTAAGATCGTACAAAGGATAAAAAGTTGCATATACAGCTAATTTGCTGGGCTTTTTTGAAATTTTCGCATTGCATGACGTCAAGCTAAACACTATCAAAAGTATCAAAAAGATTGAAATAAGTCGCTTCATTTTCCATCCTCCTCGTGATTTTTGCAATTTTTGCAGTATCCAGTGATCTCGATTTTGTGGTCTACAACTTCAAAACCATCCAGTTTATTTCGGCAAAGATCTATGGGGCATATATTAAGTTCAAAGATTTTGCCGCATTTTAGACATTTCATTATGTGTTCATGCATGTCTTTGTGAATTTCATACATAATATTGTTGCCTATAGTTGTCTCGCTTAATACATTTATATCCTTAAGAAGGCTTAAATTTCTGTAGACAGTATCTAAACTTACTTGCGGAAATGAACTTTTTACTTTCTCGTAGATTTCCCTTACTGATAAGTAACCACGAGAATTTAACATTATGTTTATGATAAGTTCCCTTTGAGGTGTTATCTTAAAGTTATTGGATTTTATAGTTTTTAAAATCTCTTCCTTTGTCATTGTTCCTCATTCCTTCTAAATAAGAATATTTTACTATTTAGGATTATATAATTGTTTGTTGCTTTTGTCAAGAAATTTTAATTATTTTTTAATCTGCATCTAATTTTATTTTAAGAATTGAAGGTTAAAATCTTAATACGAGGTGATTAAAATGAATTATGCTATTTTTAAAGTTATCAATGGATTTGCAGGTCATTACACTGTATTAGATAAGGTGATGATATTTATTGCTTTGTATTCTCCTATTATATATGGGCTGCTGATGGTTATTCAATGGTTTATTGGAGGAGATGATGGGAAAAAGGTATCAATGGAGGAGTTCTTTGCTGCAGTCATAGCATTGAGCGCGAATTTTATCATTTCAAGATTTTACTTTGAACCAAGGCCTTTTGTCACACATAAAGTAAATTTGCTTGTTAAACATCCAAGTGATGCGTCTTTTCCAAGTGATCATCTATCGGGAGGATCAGCCATTGCATTTACGCAGCTAAAAGGAAATAAGCTTATTGGTGCTATCATGATGGTTTTGACGGTTTTACTGCTTATAGCGAGAGTATATATTGGGGTTCACTATCCTGTGGATGTTGTGGCTGGATTTGTCATAGGATTCTTAAGCAGCAAGCTTGTGAGATATTTAAAGGGTATATTTGACCCTCTTGAGAATCATATTCTTAAGATATGGCATAGATTTATAAAGATATGATAAATCTTATTTTAATAATTTATTGACATGAAGGGAAATATATAGTATCATAGAATCAGGAATTGAGAATGATTATCAATTAAGGGGTGATAATGATGAGCGTGTGTGATTTGAAACCTGGCCAAAAGGCTTTAGTAAGCGGTCTTTTAGGTGATGAAAGATTAGCGAGAAGGCTAAGGGCTTTAGGCGCTATTGAAGGGACCGAAGTAAAAGTCAAGAGAGTTGCGCCTTTGGGAGATCCTATAATAATAAATTTTATGGGATTTGATTTGGCGATTAGAAAAAAAGATGCAAAAAATATCGTGGTGAAAGATGTCGTTTAAGATGTAAAGGAGGTGTCGTATGGTAGTTTCGGATGCAAAACGGATGATAACTGCTGCTTTGATTGGCAATCCCAATGTTGGCAAGACAACTCTTTTTAATTTGCTTACGAGATTAAACCAGCATGTGGGTAATTGGCCTGGTGTCACTGTTGAAAAAAAGGAAGGTTTTATAAATGACAATGTAAAAATCGTCGATTTGCCGGGCATTTATGCAATGGATACTTACTCCAACGAAGAAAAAATCTCCAAGTCTTTTCTGGAAAATGGCAATGTGGATTTGATATTGAATATAGTAGATGCTTCAAATCTTAAGAGAAATTTGTACTTAACTATGCAACTTAAAGAATTCAACATACCTATTGTACTGATACTAAACATGGTGGATGTTGCTGAAAATAAGGGCATAAAAATTGATTATGAAAAATTGTCTAGATTGCTTGATGTCATGGTTGTTCCGATTGTGGCTTCGAAAGGAAAAGGTGTAGACAAGCTGGAGGAACTTTTGCTAAACGACATTTTTTCTAAGACAAAATATGATAATGATAATCAATATCGTAATAAATTGCATTTTAAAAGCGAAGCCGAAACGTATAAATATATAGAAGGCGTTTTATCACAATGTGTTGCACATACATCTGAAAATACGGTTACTATCACAGAGAGATTGGACAAAATCCTCATAAACAAATTTTTGGCATATCCGATTTTGGTAGCTATCGCATATTTTATTTTTCAGTTTACTTTTAGTTGGGTTGGTCAGCCTTTAGCTGATTTGTTAGATACTTTCGTCAATGATTGGTTTGCTCCGCATGTTGATATATTGTTATCTGGCACAAGCAGCTGGTTTAAGTCGCTTATTGTAGATGGCATCATTGGCGGTGTAGGCTCAGTTATAGTATTTCTTCCTGTGATATTATCATTATTTTTGTGCATATCTTTTTTAGAAGACAGCGGGTATATGGCGAGAGTAGCATTTTTGATGGATAAGATAATCCGAAAGATGGGCTTATCTGGAAAGGCATTCATTCCGCTTATAATTAGCTTTGGGTGCAATGTCCCAGGTTTGATGTCTACGAGGACTTTAGAGAGTGAGAAGGACAGAAAGTTGACGGCTCTTCTTTTGCCGTTCATGTCTTGCAATGCCAGATTGCCTATTTATCTGGTCATGGCTGGCGCTTTGTTTAGAGGTCACGAAGCCTTGATTGTGGCATCATTATACGCATTAGGTGTAGTTGTGGCGTTTTTTGTAGGCATACTTTTCAAGAATACCATATTTAAGAAAGATGATGAACTTTTTATAATAGAGCTTCCTGAGTATAAGCTGCCTGAACTTAAGTCGTTGGCAGTGCATACGTGGGAAAAAGGCAAGGGATTCTTAAAAAAAGCAGGTACTATAATCTTTTCTGTTTCGATTATTGTCTGGATTTTATCAAACTTTAATTTCTCAGGTATGACAGAAATAAACAAAAGTTTTATTGCATATATAGGAAGATTCATAAGCCCTATCTTTATACCGTTAGGTTTTGCTTCATGGCAAAATTCAGCATCGCTTCTTACAGGAATAATGGCTAAAGAAGTGGTAGTAGGGACGATGGGGGTCATATACGGTGGAAATTTGACAAAGGTTTTGCCGACGGTTTTTACACCGATTTCAGCAATTAGCTTTCTCGTCTTTGTGCTTTTGTATACACCATGCATATCTTTAATAGCCACCATGAAAAAGGAATACGGTGGGAAGATGGCATCATTTTCTGTAGCGTATCAGTTAGTTTTAGCTTGGCTGGTTTCATTTATAGTCTATAATGGCGGCAATTTGATTTTAAAAATTTTTTGAGAGGTGATTTTTATGGTAGTTGAAATAATAATTACGTCTATAATAGTAGTTTCAGCGGTATTTATATTGTATAAGAATATAAAGAAAAGCACTTCTGGACAGTGCAACTGCGGCAGTTGTTCTTCCAGTTGTCCTAAATTTTCTGCAGTAAAGCAAAAAAAGTAGGGAAACCTACTTTTTTTAAAATATTTTTTTAGCAAAGCTTTCTATTCTTTCAAGCGCTTTCATTATCTTATCGATAGAATACGCATAAGACACCCTTATATAACCGTCTCCTCCGGGTCCAAAAGCATCTCCTGGGACAACGGCTATTTTTTCTTCTTTTAAGAGTCTTTCGCAAAATTCTTGAGATGAAAGACCTGTTTTTTTAATTGAAGGGAATATATAAAAAGCTCCCTTTGGTTCAAAGCAATCAAATCCTATTTCTCTGAAGCCATTTACTATGAGACGCCTTCTTTGATCGTAAGTTTTACGCATTTTTTCTATATCGCCTTCGCACTCGTATATAGCTTTTATGCCTGCGTATTGTGCCATGATGGGAGCGCATATCGTCGTATACTGGTGAATCTTATTCATGGCTTCTATGAAGCTGTGTTCTGCTGCTATGTATCCCAATCTCCAGCCTGTCATTGCAAAGGCTTTTGAAAAGCCGTTTAAAACTATAGTTCTTTCCTTCATATCAGGCAGTGAAGCTATGCTTACGTGTTTTCCGTCGTAAGTGAGTTCACTGTAGATTTCATCGGATATTACGATAAGATCATGCTCTATTATTATGTCTTTTATCGCTTCTAAGTCCTCTTTTTTCATGATAGCGCCTGTGGGATTATTTGGATATGGCAGTATAAGTGCTTTTGTCTTACTGGTGATTTTTGATTTCAAATCATCAGGTGTTATTATAAAATTGTTTTCTTCATAGGTAGGCACATATACTGGTACTCCTCTTGTAAGCTCTATACAAGGTGAATAGGAAACATAGCTTGGCACAGGCACTAAAACTTCATCGCCATCATTTATAAGGCATCTAAGTGCTAAGTCTATGGCTTCGCTGGCGCCTACGGTTATCATTATTTCATTCTCAGGATCGTAATTTAAGCCGTAATGATTTTTTAGAAAGAATGATATGGCTTCTCTTAATTCGAGGAGTCCAAGATTTGACGTGTACGTAGTAGTACCTCTATCAAGCACATCTATAGCTTCTTTTCGTACAGTCCATGGCGTCACAAAATCCGGTTCGCCAACACCGAGAGATATAATATCGCGAGAATTTGTAACAAGGTCGAAGAATTTTCTAATTCCGGATGGTGGGATGTTTTTTACTACATCTGAAATGTATTTATTATTCATGGTGTTACCACCAATCTTTTGTCTTCAGGACCGTCTGTGAAAAACACCCCATCTTGTTTGTACCTTTTTAATATAAAATGAGTTGTCGTGCTTAACACTCCATCAATAGGAGCTAATCTTTCTGCTACGAAAATAGCTATCTCTTTCATGGTTTTGCCTTCTACTTCTACGGATAGATCGTATCCGCCAGAGATTAAAGAGACAGATTTTACTTCATTGTATTGTCCGATTCTTTCAGCAATAGCATTAAAGCCCTGTCCTTGTTGTGGCGTGACTCTTACATCAATAAGCGCACGTACTACTTCCTTTTCGGTTTTTTCCCAATTGACCAATGTGCTGTACTTTAATATGACTTTTTCTTCTTCAAGGCTTTTTACTATATCCTTTACTTCATCTTCGCTGAGACCAGTGATTACGGATATTTGCTTGTCTGTCAAGCGGCTGTTTTCATGAAGAAGCTCGACTATATCCATCTTTTTAGACATTTATGACACCTCCTAAAAATAATGTTATGCACATTATAATATAAAAATTATGATAATTCAATCTGTTAAAGTTTTAAATTTACAACTTTCCTTTGAATTTTAAAATCATCTTTGCAGGGTGGTAAGACTTTTTTGCATACCTAAGCCCTGGTATTCCTAAATCTTGTTCTCTATTTATATATTTGTATTCATGCATTAACTTAGCAAAGCACATATTTATAAATGCGTACGCATCTTTTATCTCTGGGTTTGCCTTTTCTATGTGTGTCACTGCCGTTTCCGGATTTAATTTTTCTCCAAAAGAATACGCTTCTATTTTCCCGTTTATCTTTAATACAATTCCTTTTACATTAAAAAAATCGTAGTTTTCCAGCACTTTTTTTATTGCATCAAATTCTTTTAAGATTCCGGGATTTTCTTCTATGTCTTTTAAAGAAATCCATTTTTCAGTAAAATTTAAGCATTCTAAAGCATTTTCACTGCAAAGTTCCTCCAAAACATAATCATAAGTTCTCGTAAATTTGTTTATATGGTTCTTTTTATTGTGGTATTTCCTACCAGAAAGATTGATAAGGTCTTGTGTATTGTACACGTAGTCAAAATTGTCTTCGTCTGGTTCCATTTCAATATTAAAAATTTCTTTAATCTTACTGGCGGATTCATTGTCAAAACGAGTTAAATTGATTTCGGAGTAATCTTTTTTAAGCATTTCATAAAATTTTTCCAATGCATCTGATGTGTTTTCAGATGGACCTACAGGAGGAAATATGCTATTTCCTGAAGCAATCAAAAGACACCCATCAATTATTTCATATCTGATGTCGTAAACGTGATTCCACATAAAAAGATTTGTGAATGTATATTCTGATATTTCTGGCGGATATGCGCGAAAGTATTCATCAAAAACATTTTTGTCGTCTATGGATAATGGTTTCAACTATTTTCACCTCTTGGATAACAATTATTTATTGAATATAGTTATTTACACGTGTTAATATTATAACACAGAGCGGTTGAATAACAAAATTGACTTGTGTATTGTGATGATATAATATAGAAGAATAACGAGAAAAATAAATAAGAGGTGTTTTTATGTACGACGAATTTGCTAAATTTTACGATAGATTAGGTTGGGATTCGTACGCAAAAGAGCTGTGGCCAGATTTTAAGAGATTTTTAGACAAATCTGGTTTTAATGTCAAGACTATGTTAGATTTGGCGTGTGGGACTGGGGTTTTTTGCATAGGTGCTTTAAGAGATGGCATAAATGTGGAAGGCCTTGATCTATCTGAAGAAATGCTTAAAAAGGCAGTTGAAAATTGTAGAAAATACGGTTATGATATAAAGTTTCATCTTGGCGATATGAGCGATTTTGATTTGGGCAAAAGATTCGATCTTATAACTTGCACTTTTGATGCTATAAATCACATGACAGATTTTCAAAAGTGGAAATCTATGTTTAACTGCGTTAAAAGACATCTCAACGAAAACGGCATCTTCATGTTTGACATGAATACATTGAAAGATTTAAGCGATAATTGGAACAATATACATATAAGGAAGTATCCAAACGGCGATTACTATATTTCTAAAAGCATATCATTTGGCGATAATGCTTTTATAACATTTACCGCTTTTTTAAAGAAAGAAGGAAGGCTGTATGAAGAATATGAAGAAACAGTTCACGAAATCAGCTTTTCATTAGATGAAGTTGTGAATGAGTTAAAAATTGCCGGATTTAAAAGTGTCAATGTTATGAATAGAAAATTTGAAGTTGTTGAAGATGTAGATAGCTTAGACAGGGCTTTCATTTTCTGCAACATTTAATAATGATGTTGTGTGAACAAATAAGATTAGCTTTAAAATATAATTCTGGAATCAGTAAATGGGAGATAGTGATATGTCAAAGATTGAATTAATAGTGCCTACACTTTTTGGAATCGAATCAGTGACGGCCGATGAGATAAGATCTTTAGGTTATGATGATGTGAAAGTAGAAGATGGGAAAGTGACATTTGGTGGCGATATATCTGCGATATGTAAATCAAATTTGTGGCTAAGGGCTGCCGAGAGGGTATACATTAAAGTTGGTGAATTTACGGCTACTACTTTTGATGAGCTTTTTGAAGGTGTAAAGTCTTTGCCGTGGGAAGAATGGATTCCTGAAAACGGACAGTTTCCTGTCGATGGATACTCTCTTAAGTCAAAGCTTTTTAGTGTGCCTGATTGTCAGTCAATAGTGAAAAAAGCGGTAGTTGAAAGGCTTAAGAAGAAGTACAAAAGAGAGTGGTTTGAGGAAGATGGCCCAATATACAGGATAAAATTTTCTCTAATGAAGGACAAGGCTGTGCTTATGATAGATACAAGTGGAGAGGGACTTCATAAAAGAGGATATAGAGCGGTGTCAAATGTGGCGCCTTTAAGAGAAACTTTGGCTTCCGCCATGATAATGCTAAGCTATTGGAGATACGATAGACCATTTATGGATCCGTTTTGCGGTTCAGGTACTATACCTATTGAAGCTGCTTTAATAGGTGCAAATATGGCTCCAGGGCTATACCGACAATTTGAGTCAGAAAAATGGAGGCAGATACCAAAAAAGCTGTGGACTGACATGAGAAATGAAGCTTTTGATTTAATTAAAAAAGATGTAAAACTAAACATACGTGGATATGATGCGGATGAAGATGCGGTGAAATTGTCCATAAACAATGCCAAAAAGGCCGGTGTCAGTGACTATGTGAAATTTTCAAAGCGATCTTTGAAAGATCTAAAAACTGATGATGAATATGGCGTAATAATCTGCAATCCACCCTACGGCGAAAGGATGGGAGAATTAAAAGAGGTAGAGAAATTGTATAGGGAGATGGGGAAAGTATTTGCAAGGCTCGATACATGGTCATACTATATAATAACATCGCATGAAAATTTTGAGAAACTTTTTGGAAAGGATGCAAGCAAAAGAAGGAAGTTATACAATGGCATGATAAAAACCACATATTATCAGTATTTTGGACCAAGGCCGCCGAAAAATTGACGCATAAGCGTCTTTTTAATTTGTGAAAAAATTTTAATAGTTGTGAAAAAGTTATTTGCGGTTCAACATAATTTTAATTATAATAAAATAAAATATCTTATTTTAAATAATCAATCTAAAATAATTAAATCTAATTAAAACTGGGGGGATAAATATAAGATGGCTCGCAAGGGAAATGCTGGAAGTTCAAATATATTAAGAAAAAAATCTCTTGACATGATAATAGATGACACACAGGACAAAAAGCACGCATTGAAAAAATCTCTTAGTTGGTTTGATCTTATTCTTTTTGGCATTGGCGCCATAATCGGAACAGGTATTTTTGTATTGACTGGCGTTGCGGCTGCAAAATATGCAGGACCAGGTCTTATATTGTTGTTTGTTCTTTCAGGTATTGCATGCTCATTTGCTGCGCTAAGTTATGCGGAGTTTGCATCTACGTTTCCTGCAGCAGGATCTACGTATAGCTATAGTTATGTGGCGCTTGGTGAGATATTCGCATGGATCATAGGATGGGATTTGATACTTGAGTACGCTTTTGCTATACCTGCTATTGCCTTAGGGTGGTCAGGGTACTTTACAAGTTTGCTTCACAGCTTTGGCATTAACATACCTGTATGGGCTGCAAATTCGGCCAGCTCTGCACCTGGTGGAATAATAAATCTACCGGCTATAGGCATAGTTTTGCTTTTGGGAATAATCTTACTTTTTGGAACAAAAGAAAGTTCTATACTAAATAATATTGCTGTCATATTTAAAGTGATGGTGATACTGTTTTTCATAGCTGTTGCTGTATGGCATGTACATCCATCAAACTGGAAGCCATTTTTACCATTTGGATGGAAGGGAGTATTTTCAGGCGCTGCAATAATATTTTTTGCCTACATTGGGTTTGATTCTGTGTCGACAGCGGCTGAGGAGACGAAAAACCCAGAGAGGGATATGCCTATAGGAATTTTGGGTTCATTAGGAATAAGTACAATTTTGTATATAGCTGTTGTTGCAATACTCACAGGTGTTGTATCATATACAAAGCTTAATACGCCTGAACCTGTGGCATTTGCATTGACAAGCCTCGGAATAAACTGGGCATCAGGATTAGTTTCATTTGGTGCTATAGCAGGAATAACGACGGTTCTTTTGGTAATGATGTATGGACAGACCAGAATATTCTTTGCTATGTCGAGAGATGGACTTTTGCCTCCATTTCTTTCAAAGCTCCATGATAAGCATAAGACGCCTGTTGCCAGCACGATAATAGTTGCGCTATTTGCAGCAGTTGTTGCAGGATTTTTCTCTATCGATGAACTTGCAAAGCTTGTGAATATAGGAACTATGTTTGCTTTTGTACTTGTGTCGATAGCTGTTATTGTTTTAAGGTACACAAAGCCTGAACTTCCGAGAAAATTCAGATGTCCATTTGTGCCTTTAGTGCCTATCTTATCAATTGCGTCAACTGTGTTTTTGATGGCGTCGCTGCCGCTTGAAACATGGTTAAGATTTATAATATGGTTTGTATTAGGGATCGTCGTATATGTATTTTATGGATATAGGCACAGCAAGCTGGCACAAAATGATTACAAAGGTGTTGAAACTGAAACCCTTTATTAAAGAAGTTTGATTATAGAGCCTTGGATGACCAAGGCTCCTTTTTATTATGGGTGAATGGACATATATAGAGAAAATATGCCGTAAAATATCGCATAGTTTACGACTACGATTAAAAAGACTATAATAAATGCTTTAATAAAACTCTTCTTCAACATTAAATCCCCTCTATGTTAGTTTTTTCTCCATATATATTAGACAAATAAGCATTAATTTTGTTACAGTTAAAATAAATTATTTTTTCAGTTTGATGCTATTGGCAGCTTTTATTAGCTCATTCTTATCGATTTTCGACATCAAAGAGAATAAATTATTGTCTTTACGCCAGACGATGGTGTTTAATCCGTTTTTTTGAATCAAGATGCCCTCATAGCCGTTTATATCAATCTTTTGTGTTACGGCATTTTCTGTGTCAACCATCATGTCAGTGTTTTCATTTGAGCTTTGGCTGAAAACTATGAAATCACCTTTATCATTTGTGTATTGAATGATTTTGGTTACCTCCTGTGACTCTATCTTGCTTATCTTGAACCCATGTGGCACGTATGAAAGATAATATTCATTTTCCCAGTTGGATGGGACAAGCGATGTGGAAGAAGATGCATTAGGCTCATAGCTTTCTTTTAATTTTATGTCTGTATAATCTTTTTTGATTTCAATTATGAGGTTAAAGACGCGAGCTCTAAAAGCAGAAACAGTCGTTATCGCCACAGTGAAGCCAATAAAAACCACAAAGAAGAATATCGCGACTTTTGGGAAGGTCCTTTTCGCCGATATAAAGAATTTTTTGACTGCTTCTTTTCTTTTATGATGTTTTAGCATTTTTCTGATTTTAATGCCTAATTCTTTAGGATAAGGTATTTCTTCACCATTGGCTTCTTCCAGATCATTAATTATGTTGTTTACATGGCAAGCCCCTGCATATTCCAGCAATGCCTCAAATATTTTACTTTCAGATTTTAGCTTTTCATCGTAAAGGTCTTTCATATTTCCACATCTCCTTTATACTGATATAAAGCATCTTTAAGGCTTTGCCGCGCACGATACAGTCTTACTCTTACATTGTCTTCTGTGATGTTTAAAAGATTTGCGATGTCTTTATTGGAGTATCCGTAGTAGTATTTTAGAGAAATAATGTCTGCGTACTCTGTTTTCAGTTCTTTTACTTTTTCAGATACTCTTCTAAAAATGTCACCGTTTATTATTTTCTCGTCAAACGGCTCTGAGTCATCATGGAAAAACTCGTCTGCATCTTCAATAAATAAATTTTTTTGCCGCTTTATTTTGTTGTACATATTTATTGAGATGTTTCTAACTATAATAACAACTAATGCCCTTATTTTGTTACAGTCATAATCAGAAATTTTTTCGATGTAATTGATAATATTTATAAAAGCGGATTGGACAGCATCTTGTGACAATTGATAGTCATTTAAAATGTTGTATGCCACTTTAAACATATCCCTGCTGTATTTTACATACATGTCTTCGACTTTTTTTCTTTGACTTTCATCTGTAATTGTATCAAATAAGATAAACAATTTCCTACCTCCCTTGCCCATGCTTATTCTCAAAAATTTAAGCATGTCAAATAGATTATATCATAAAACTTTTTATGTGAGATATTTAACAAAAATTTTGTGAGAAAAATATGTTTTTGAAATACGGATAAACAGAAGTGTTATTTTATGATAATTATTCGTTTTATAATTATTTATTGAAGATATAAATATTCAAACTGTAAGCTCGAATTTAGGGAGAAAAACATGCCTACAATTAACGTAAATACAAATGTCTATTTTTACTATGAATACAATTCGTAGAAAATTTAAGCAAACATTTTAGAATAAACAAGGTTACATACAGTATTGTCACAAAATTTTGATATAAAAATGTTAGTAATAATCTGTATTTTTAATATTCGTATGATATAATAAAGGTAAGATGAAGAGAGATGGAAGGAAGAAGTATGAGCCAAAAATACGATATAACTATGAAAAATATTTTTTCTGATATGGCTGATGACATAATGAGATATTTTCTCGGACTCCAATACACAAAGGTTGATGAACTAAATATAGAATTTACAAGAGTAGAACGCAGAGACAGCGATATGATATTCAAATGCACTACTGACAAAGGAAATGTGGCTGTGCACATAGAATTTCAATCGGAAAATGATGAAAAGATGCCTTACAGGATGCTGAGATATTCCCTGGAGATAATGGAAAAGCATGATCTCTTGCCATATCAGATAGTAATTTATATAGGCAAAGATAATGCAAACATGAAAAGTAGCTTAAATTACGACTTTGGAGAACAGAACATATTAGACTATAAATACAGAACTATAAATGTTGGCGACATAAAATATACTGATGTTTTAAAGACAGATTATTATGACTTGTATTCGCTTCTTCCATTGATGGATCAAAATAGAAGGAAAGAAGAAGGAGAAAAATATCTGGAAAGATGTGTTGAGGCTATAAAAGATATTCCATTAGACATAAACAAAAAGAAAGACATAGCGTTTAAGGCAGAGATATTATCGGGTATAGTCTTTAAAAAAGAAGTTATTGAAAGAGTTTTTTCGGAGGTGATGAAGATGTTTAGGATTGAAGAATCTGAGACGTACAAAATGATAATAGAAAAAGGTATTGAAAAAGGCGAAAAAGAAAAAAGTATAAAAATAGCTAAAAAGTTGTTAAAAGAAGGTATGGATATTGACAGAATAGCAGAAATTACAGAGTTGACAAAAGAAGAGATAAAAAAATTGATGAATTAGGATCATAAACAGGCTAAATGCCTGTTTTTTTATATGGTTTATTTATGACCGAAAAACGGTCGCAATTTCGACAATAAATTACACATATTGACAAAGTATGGTAGAAAAATTGACCTAATTTAGCACCTTCCCAGATGAGGATAATTGGTTTATAATAACATTAACAGAAATTGGCGCCATTTCCTGCAGATTTTTATGCTAATATCGTACCACATTATTATGATGAAAAATTGGATTACACAACAAGCTGAGTATAATTATCGTAGGGGTGATAGGATAACTGAAGAATATGGCTGGAGGTGATTTTATAAAAAATAAGCACATAATAATTTTATGTTTAATAGCAGTAGTTGTATTGAGCCTTTTTATATATTATGATTACTACAGCTATAATAAAAGCCATTTTCAAATTTATCTATATCAAACAAACGGTGCACCTAATTTGAATTATACGACGAAAAGCAAACATTTTAAAATCAATACAACGATTGAGATTGGGAAAAATAATAATACAAAGACGAATGGTTTGGATTCTGCTGAAGACATCCAAAAAACACAAGATTCAAATGAATTCACTTCACTGAATTATACTATAAGAGTTGAGAACATTAGTAAGGAAAAATTAAATAACATTGAAATTGTTGCATTTCTTGATAAAGGGCTTGAGCCTTATGTAGTATCTGGACTTGTGTATTTTGGAACACCAATTCAACAGAGAATAGATTTAAATGTACCAAATGCAAAGAAAAAAGATAATTGTATTGATGTTAGCAGATCTACATGGCTACCCAATCTTTCTCAAATAGATGCAGATGAAAGGCAGAAAATATTAGATTCAATCAAAAAGCCTATAAAATTGATAATAAAATGGGACGGCGGGGAAGAAGACTTAATGCTGCAAAATTTTGATATAAAAATATATTGATGGCTCTCAATTGGGCTATTTTTTTATACCTAAAAATTTTTTTAAATAAACTGTAACAAATTCCTTAGAAATTTGTCTTATATTATATGGAACAAAAATTGATGAGTATATATATTCGCTGGCTGTAGAATGTAAAAATTTTAGAGATAATAATTCATAAACATTGCAAAAGGAGTGAAAAAGATGTTTTTAATGGAAACAAAACTTGATTATTTGGATATATTAATTTTAGCATCATTGGTTCGCAATGGAAGCAGAAAAGTGCTAGCAAATGATGTAGGCATATCAGAGAGGACGTTAAGAAGGCACATAAAAAAACTTTACACTTTGTTAAATGTTCAAAATGATATTAAGTTGGCATTAGCTGCTGTAAATGCTGGAATTGTCGATTCTTATGGCAATATATTAAAATAATTATAACTGCAAGATAAAGTACAAAATAATTTTTAGATTATAGAAGGAGATGTTTTAATGCCAATAAAAATTAAAAAGAAAACAATTATTTTCACAATTGTTGGAATCGTGATTGTATTACTGGGTTTGTATTTTATTTTTGCCCACAATGAAAATACCGCTAATTATACAAGTATATCAACAAATATGAAACAATTACAACAAGATGAAGAAAAATTTTTTCTTAACAATGTGCAAGTAAGCAATTTATCAATACAAAGGTGTCAAATGGAGGTTTCCGATAAAGTAGAACAGGGATTAAATTTTATTGTGACATACACACTACCTGGAATAAATAATGCTATAAAAAATCATAAAATTGGATTTCAAATAATATATCCTAAGAAATATGCAGATTTAATAGGGAGTAATATGACGACCATAGCTTATGTATATCCCAACAATAACAATAATCAGACAATGTCTTCTGCTTTTAGCATATATATGCCAGGCATTTATGACGATGAATTAGACAAATTGATAAAAGAACAGAATGATTTCACAATATACATTTACATCGATCAATTAAAGAAAAAAGAAATTACAGTCCATAACGATATTACAAACTAAATCAATTTATATGAAAGGCAGAAAATATTAGATTCAATCAAAAAGCTTATAAAATTGATAATAAAATGGGACGGCGGGGAAGAAGACTTAATGTTACAAAATTTTGATATTAAAATGTTAGAGAAATAATCTGTATTTTTAATATTCGTATGATATAATAAAGGTAAGATGAAGAGAAATGGAAGGAAGAAGTATGAGCCAGAAATACGATATAACTATGAAAAATATTTTTTCTGATATGGCTGATGACATAATGAGCTATTTTCTCGGTCTCCAATACACAAAGATTGATGAACTAAATATAGAATTTGCAAGAGTAGAACGCAGAGACAGCGATATGATATTCAAATGTACTACTGACAGAGGAAATGTGGCTGTGCACATAGAATTTCAATCGGAAAATGATGAAAAGATGCCTTACAGGATGCTAAGATATTCCCTGGAGATAATGGAAAAGCATGATCTCTTGCCATATCAGATAGTAATTTATATAGGCAAAGATAATGCAAACATGAAAAGTAGCTTAAATTACGACTTTGGAGAACAGAACATATTAGACTATAAATACAGAACAATAAATGTTGGTGACATAAAATATACTGATGTTTTAAAGACAGACTATTATGACTTGTATTCCCTTCTTCCGCTGATGGACAAAAATAGAAGGAAAGAAGAAGGAGAAAAATATCTGGAAAGATGTGTTGAGGCTATAAAAGATATTTCATTAGACATAAACAAAAAGAAAGACATAGCGTTTAAGGCAGAGATATTATCGGGCATAGTCTTTAAAAAAGAAGTTATTGAGAGAGTTTTTTCGGAGGTGATGAAGATGTTTAGGATTGAAGAATCTGAGACGTACAAAATGATAATAGAAAAGGGTATTGAAAAAGGAGCAAAAGAAGAAAAAATTTCAATAGCAAAAAAGTTGTTAAAAGAAGGTATGGATATTGACAGAATAGCAGAAATCACAGAGTTGCCAAAAGATGAGATAAAAAAATTGATGAATTAAGATAATAAGCAGGCTAAATGCCTGTTTTTTTGGTTTATTGATGACCGAAAAACAGTCGAAGTTTCGACAATATATTATACATATTGACAAAGTATGACAGAAAAATTGACCTAATTTAGCACCTTCCCAAGAAAGAATAATTGGTTTATAATAACATTAACAGAAATTGGCGCCATTTCCTGCAGATAAAATCATAGTCAATATGCTTTTTGGTACCGAGAAGCATATCGACTACAAAAAGGAGATGTAAAGTATGCTAAAAAAACTGGTTTCACTGCTTCTAATTGTTGTGCTTCTTTCAATTTCAAGTTTTAGCTTTGCTTTTGCTGACGATATAGCTAAAGGCAAAATTACAAACATTAGTAGTTATATGACTTGGATAAAAGAAAATACAAATGAAGAAGAAGCATCTAAATTTGTTGAGCAAATCAAAACACTTCCACTAGACAAACAAGAAAAGTTTATTTCATATCTGAATAATTCAGATCTAATGACTAAAGCATTAACAGAAAAATTAGAACCCGGGGAAACGAAGTATTTGGAAAATGGAGATATATCTATAAAATTAAATGAAACTAATCAAAGCATTAATTTTAATCCTATGATTAAATCTAGCTCAGCAATTCAATATAGAAGAGCAACTTTTACAAAAGATATTGAAATATTCGGTATTGCTATACTTGAAAATGTTGTTTGGGTAGATTATTCCCACGATGGAAATAGTATTCTTGGAATTCAAGGATGTGATGCGGTCACGACTCGCAATTTTATTCCAGTATGGAGTCTTTCGTGGAGCGGCTTGCACAGTTGGGGAGTAGGTGGAACTAGAGCTTATGCGAGTGCCGATATAACATTTAGTGTCTTGTATCAAGGCTCAATTACATTAGGTGCAGGTGAAATAGGAGTATGGGGCGATATAAATAATTTATCAGGTGGCTGGATAAAAAAATTATAGACTTTAATATTGATTTTTATAATATTAGTAAAATCTAATCAATCAATATTTTATTGATGGTTACGATTTTACTAATATTTGCATTATGAGCATGTTTGCAAAATATGATATTATAAAGTGAAAGGAGATGATGTTAAGTGGGAAAATATAAGAAATTCATTTTACATGTACTTTTGGCATTGGCCATAATTTTACTTGCAATTATAGTTATATTTACCATAATAACAATATTTGATATGATAATTATGAAAATATATATAGGTCAATGAAAATGATAAAGACAAAATAAGTCGTATATTGTGAAATACATATTCATCGATCACATTGATGCTGCACCACATTATTATGATGAAAATTGGATTACACAACAAGCCGAGTATAATTATCGTAGGGGTGATAGGATAACTGAAGAATATGGCTGGAGGTGATTTTATAAAAAATAAGCACATAATAATTTTATGTTTAATAGCAGTAGTTGTATTGAGCCTTTTTATATATTATGATTACTACAGCTATAATAAAAGCCATTTTCAAATTTATCTATATCAAACAAACGGTGCACCTAATTTGAATTATACGACGAAAAGCAAACATTTTAAAATCAATACAACGATTGAGATTGGGAAAAATAATAATACAAAGACGAATGGTTTGGATTCTGCTGAAGACATCCAAAAAACACAAGATTCAAATGAATTCACTTCACTGAATTATACTATAAGAGTTGAGAACATTAGTAAGGAAAAATTAAATAACATTGAAATTGTTGCATTTCTTGATAAAGGGCTTGAGCCTTATGTAGTATCTGGACTTGTGTATTTTGGAACACCAATTCAACAGAGAATAGATTTAAATGTACCAAATGCAAAGAAAAAAGATAATTGTATTGATGTTAGCAGATCTACATGGCTACCCAATCTTTCTCAAATAGATGCAGATGAAAGGCAGAAAATATTAGATTCAATCAAAAAGCCTATAAAATTGATAATAAAATGGGATGGCGGGGAAGAAGACTTAATGCTTCAAAATTTTGATATTAAAATGTATTGATGGCCCTCAATTGGGCTATTTTTTATAGCTAAAAATAAAAAAAACTGTAACAAATTCCTTAAAAATTTGTCTTATATTATGGAGAGCTAATTTAGCGAAAAAAGTTTTAGGGGTGGTACGGTTATGAACAATATTTATGAGGAATTGATTATGTCAATCGGAGAATCAAAACTTTCAGGTGTTGACCCAAATAAAAATAGGTTTAAAAAAATGCTTGATGAAAAAGAGTTGGCCAGGCAAAAAGAAGATTATAAAAGCATAATTTACATACTTTACATCATTTTCAATTCTAAAGGTGTATTTGCTAATCTCTTAAAACAAGGATATTTTTTTGTACTTTGTGATAAAGATGGATATGTGATAAGGTTGATATACGACCAAAAACTAGAGGAATATTTTAGTAGATTGCATTTTGTAGAAGGTGTTAGCTTAAGGATTGAAGATTGCGGTACAAATGCAATAAATATTGCAATGAAGTTGAAAAGGCAAGTAGAGATATGTGGAACAGAACATTATTGTCATCTGTTTAAAAATTGGTACTGCACTGCAATCCCAATTGTAGATTATCATGAAAAAGAAATAATTGCATATCTCGATATGTCAGTGATGAACATTGATTGTTTAAAACAAGACAGCGTGATACTTTGGAAGATTGCAGATTATATTGAAAAATGTCTGTGGCATATGCATGAGAAAGATGACTATCTAAGTTCAAAACTTGATCATCTTGACAGGTTGATATTATCTGCAATGGCATGCAAATATGAAAGGAAGATTGTGCTGAAAGAAATAGGTATATCAGAAAGGACATTGCGTAGACACATAGAAAAACTTTATGAACTATTTAACGTAAATAACGATTTGGGGATTGTAATGAAAGCGATAAATAATAAAATAATAGATACTTATGGGAACTTATTGTAAAATTTATTTATGACCGAAAAACGGTCGCGGTTTCGACAATATATTACACAGATTGCCAAAGTATGACAGAAAAATTGACCTAATTTAGCACTTTCCCAAGAAAGAATAATTGGTTTATAATAACATTAACAGAGATTGGCGCCATTTCCTGCAGATAAAACGTAGTTAATATGCTTTTTGGTACCGAGAAGTATATTTACTACAAAAAAGGAGATGTAAAGTATGTTAAAAAAACTGGTTTCACTGCTTCTAATTGTTGTGCTTCTTTCAATTTCAAGTTTTAGCTTTGCTTTTGCGGTTCCTACCAGCATTCTGTAGGAGCGGTAGTACCATACTATATTTCCATAACTGTCCCTGATACTAAGTAGTATTATCAAAAATTTGAAGAATGTAGTAGCTTGTTTAGATATTTAAACAGCTGCTACATTCGCTATATGATGTGAGGTGAGGGTAATGAATTTACATACGCAATTATACCTAGGAGATTTAGGCAATCGCATGGTTTACATATATGAAATATTTCTTATTAATGTAGCCGTATTGATGATTGTTTGGCTTGGCTTTTCAGTTTATAAATGGAGGAAATCTGGAAATAAAAATCTTATAAAATGGTGGGGGATAACAGTTGGTATTCTTTTTACTTTGGGATTGTGCATACTGATTTTTTCTAAGATATTTTCTGGGCCTCAATATTTTGTCGCATCTCAAACTGGCATCTACATTCCAAGATCAGTTAATGTGCTGGAGAATAACTATACAGGTGATATGGATGAAGAATTGCATTATATCGTTTTAAAGTTCAATAAGACCTAAATGGATGATTTCATAAAATCTGCTGCAGGGAAAGGATGGAAGTTTGGTTCTGTCATCCCGTACTCATTAGCAAAATCACTGCCACAACCTAATTTAATGCTTGGGGGAAAATATCCATTTCCAAAAATAAAAAAGGATGGATACTATTATTTATATACAAATACTAAGCAAGAAGGTTCAACTTCTTTTAGAACTGACTATACGACTAATAAGCTGTCCTTCTTGGATACTAAATCAGGAATATTATACTTTTACTATCATAGTTTCGAGCTTACATCGGATTTGCGCTTTGAACCTCATTAAAACATTATGTTTTTGATACTACATGCTCCATTTGATAAGTGGCCCTTTGGGCTATTTTTTATACATAAAAAATTTTTTAAAGAAACTGTAACAAAATGAGAAAGAAATTTGTCTATATATAAAGAGAGGGGAATAGAAATATAGTTTGCTTTATTGAAATTGGAGGCAGAGTTTGGGATGAAAAAATACAAGGAGTTTATCTTAAATGCATTTATTTTGATTTCAATTATTTTAGCGGTATTCATCATGCTGGTGATATTGCATATTACAGTTGTAGAAATTTATACGAGATGAGAAACTAAATTCATGACAAATTATTGCAAAAAAAGGCCGTTTATTTTCATTGACGCAATTTTGCATTAAAGATATAATATAGTTAAACTAAATATGGTCTTAAGGTCCGAAAGGTTAATAGGGAAAGCGGTGAGAAGCCGCTGCAGCCCCCGCTACTGTAAGCGCTGATGAGGCTCAAAAAAACCACTGGTGAAACCGGGAAGGTTGAGCTAAAGATGAGTCGCAAGCCAGGAGACCTGCCTTAAGATGTAAAAAACACCTTCGGAGGGGAGGTTGGTAATGTGATACATATTTGCTACGAAAAATATGGGGCATACCTTCTCGGTATGCCTTAGTTTTTTAGTTTGATATTTATGCGCTTTGCCTTTTTCAAATCTTTAAGAAATTGGGAGGAGAGATCTAAGTGAAAAAGTGGGTTAAAAATATTTGGATTTTCATAATAGTAGCAGTTCTTTCATTAAGTCTTGTTTCATGTTCTCAAACTACAAAAGGAAAGACATCAGCTAATTCTAATTCTGCGAAAACGGAAGTTAAGGCTACATTTCCATTGAAGATTACTGATTTTATGGGTAGGCAAGTTACGATAAAAAAGGAACCTAAGAGAATTGTATCATTATCTCCATCAACGACAGAGCTTATTTACGCAATTGGTGCTGGCAAAGATGTTGTCGGTGTCACCAATTACGATGATTATCCACCAGAGGTAAAAAGTGTTGCAAAAGTCGGTGGATACGAAGGGCCTAATGTTGAAGCTATAATGGCACAAAAGCCTGACATAGTTTTTGCATCAAACCTTTCTGGGAAGGATCAGATGGAGACTATCGAGAAGTCAGGCATACCGGTAGTTGTATTAGAAGCGCAAAACATAAACCAGATATATGATTCAATAAAGATATTAGGTGAAATAACAGGCAATGTAGAAAAAGGCAATGAAGTAATAAGCAGCATGAAGGATAAAATCAAAGAAATCAATGATAAAGTGAAGGATTTGCCAAAAGTAAATGTGTTTTATGTAGTTGATACAAATGGAAATTGGACAGCCGGGAAAGGGACATTTATTGATGAGCTTATAACATTGGCTGGTGGAAATAATGTAGCCAGCGATGCAAACGGATGGGCGCAGTACAGCATGGAAAAGTTGATACAGAAAAATCCTGATGTGATAATCACATCATCACATGCTGCAAATGCTAATGAAATAAAAAATATGGCAGGGTATAAGGATACAAAAGCGGTGAAAGATGGCAAAATATTTATAATATCAAATGATGACATTGTCACTAAGCCATCTAATAGGATTGTCTTAGGATTGGAAGAAATTGCAAAAGATTTGCATCCGGAGGCATTTAAATAAATTGGAAGTGAGAAAAAATTTTTACTTGTTGTTTTCTACAATGGTTTTGATTGCATCCTTGATGTTTTCTGCATCAGTGGGTGCAGTCAAAATACCATTAAAAAGCATTATTGATGTCATTTTTGGCGGTGGCAATGCTACAGACAAGATGATATTGCTGAATCTCAGATTCCCAAGAATAATTGAAGCTGCTTTTACAGGGATGGGACTTTCTGTGGCAGGTACATTCTTTCAAGGACTTTTGAAAAATCCTATGGCAGATCCTTATGTTTTGGGCATATCATCAGGAGCTGCATTTGGAGCATCTATTGCCATCGTTTTGGGGTTTGGGCTTCTTGGTCTTCAATTTTTTGCATTTGCGTTTGCTCTTATGACTATTTACGTAGTGTACATCATATCCAAAAAAGGGCCTTACATTAAAATGCAGACAATGCTTCTCGCAGGCATTGCCATCAGTGCTTTTATGTCATCTGTTATTTCTCTTATGATGCTTTTAAACCATGATGAGATGTCTCAGATAGTCTTCTGGACAATGGGTGGATTTAGCCTTATTAGCTGGAGCCAAATTTTTTACACAGTTCCTATTATATTTATTGGGTGTATAACGTTATACGTGTTTTCAAGAGATCTCAATGTTATTATGACAGGTGAAGAGATAGCAGAGCATTTGGGGATAGATACTGAAAAAGTAAAAAAAGTTGTTTTGATTGTGGGCTCTTTAATAACGGCTTCTTCTGTTTCGGTAGGTGGCATAATTGGATTTGTAGGGCTTATAGTGCCTCATATATCAAGGCTTATTGTAGGCTCTGACAACAGATTGTTAGTACCTTTTAGCGGTATTATGGGTGCATCTTTTTTGGTGCTGGCCGACACTCTGGCAAGGACTGTGATGGCTCCGGTAGAAATACCAGTTGGAATAATAACTGCTGCTTGTGGTGGACCGTTTTTCTTATATCTCCTTATAAAAAATAAAAATAAAGAGGTCAAGTAAAATGACAATAGTAAATGTTGAAGATCTCCATTATAGTTATGGCGATATTCAGGCCTTGAAAGGTGTAAATTTTAAGATAGACGGCTCTAAAATGGTTGGCATATTGGGAAGCAATGGTTCTGGCAAGACAACTCTTTTGAAGAACATTTCAGGCTATTTGAAGCCCAGCAGAGGCAATGTGTTTATAATGGACAAAAGTGTGCACAAAATGCGTTCGAAAGACAGGGCAAGAATTATCGGCTATGTTCCGCAGGATATGTATTTTGACTTTGAATTTACATCTTACGATGTTGTTATGATGGGAAGGACTCCTTATTTAAGTAGATTTCAAAGAGAGAGAAAAGAGGATGCAATAAGTGTAAGAGATGCGATGATTCTTACAAACACATGGGATCTTAAGGATAGGTATGTGAATGAATTAAGCGGCGGGCAAAGGCAAAGGGTCTACATCGCAAGAGCGTTGGCTCAAGAACCTGAGATTTTGCTATTGGATGAGCCGATTTCACATCTGGATGTAAAATATCAGATAGAAGTGCTTTCAATACTTAAACAATTGACTGCAAAGGGTATGCTCGTGTTTGCTGTCCTTCATGACATCAATTTATCGTCTCAATTTTGTGACCTTATTTTGCTTATGAAAGATGGCGAGATCGCATCTATAGGGACGCCAAATGAAGTTATAACTGCAGAAAATATAAAGATGGTTTTTTCTGTGGATGCAGATGTAATAAAAAATCCCATTACAGATACACCGCTTATTGTTATTTCAAAAAGACAAGGGGATGGTTTAACAAGTGGGTAAAGCATTTATGATAGCCGGAACTCATTCTGGTGTAGGGAAGACTACGATTACTATTGGCATAATAGGATATCTTTCTAAAAAGCACAAAGTCATTCCGTTCAAAATAGGCCCTGATTACATAGATGCGGCATACCACAGGTTTGCATCTGGAAATTCCGCCTACAATTTTGATGTCTATATGCTTGGAGATGACTACGTGAAAAAGTCCTTTTTAAAGCATGCTTTGTCTGGAGATGTGGCTTTGGTAGAAGGCGTCATGGGGATGTACGATGGAATCAATAATACAAGCTACGGCAGCAGTGCACATGTGGCAAAACTTTTAAATTTACCTGTTGTACTTGTCGTTGATGCATCTGGGATGGCCGCAAGTGTTTCTGCTTTAGTTAAAGGATATATAGAATACGATAAAAATGTAAAGATTAAAGGAGTAATATTCAACAGGGTTGGCAGTGAAAAACACTACAAGCTTTTAAAAGAATGCATAGAAAGAGATTTGGGTATAAAGGCTTTTGGATATCTTCCACAAGATGACATGATAAGCTTACCTGAGAGACATCTTGGTCTTATGCCCATATATGAAACAAAGGGAGATCACAATTTCAACATTTTGTACGATAAAATAGGTAAGTTTATAGATGTAGATGGCATTCTGGATGTATGCGATGTGGATTTGAAAAAAGACGGCTTAACCGAAGGGAAATCGACAGTAAAAATAAAAGAAGATGTCAAGGTTGCTATTGCATACGATGAGGCATTTAATTTTTACTATCAAGATAGCTTAGATTCATTGATTGACGCAGGAGTAGAGTTAATCCCATTTAGTCCATTGCATGACGATGCTATTCCTGAAGATGTGGCTGGAATTTACTTAGGTGGAGGATTTCCGGAGGTTTTTGCTGAGAGATTAAGCAGAAATCATTCCATGTTATCTTCAATTAAAGAAAGCATCGAAAAAGGAATGCCAGTCTATGCGGAATGCGGTGGACTTATGTACCTTGCAAGAAAAATTGTTGATCTAAATGGAGATGGGCACCATATGGTAGGAATATTCGATTTGGATGCCATCATGACGAAAAGATTAGTCAATTTTGGCTACGCTGAAGCAGAAGTTGTAAAGGACAATGTGCTATTTAAAAAAGGAGATGTCATCTTTGGGCATGTTTTTCACAATTCAAAGATGTCTGGGGTACACGATGACTTTGCGTATGAAGTACATAAACCTAATTCCGAAGGAAAATGGTCGTGTGGATATGTGTATAAAAACTGTTTAGGGACTTATGTTCACATCAATTTATTGAAATATCCGAATGCTGTAGATAGATTTATAAACCATTGCAAAGATTATGGTCGGGAGATGTATAAGCATGGCACTTAAGATAATGCTTCAAGGTACGGCATCATCTGTCGGGAAAAGCTTGTTGGTGGCTGCTCTCTGCAGGATATTTAAGCAGGACGGATATTCAGTTGCGCCATTTAAGTCTCAAAATATGGCTCTTAATTCTTTTATTACAGATGAAGGACTGGAGATGGGACGAGCACAAGCTGTACAAGCAGAAGCTGCAGGTATAAAACCGTCGGTGCTTATGAATCCAATACTTTTAAAGCCGAGTTCAGATAAAAATTGTCAAGTTATACTAAGAGGCAGAGTTTACGACAGTATGGATGCATCTTGCTATCAGAAATTTAAGCCGAAACTTTTAAGCTTAATAAAAGAGGATTTTTACAAGCTTAGCCAGTCATACGACATAGTAGTGATTGAAGGTGCTGGAAGTCCTGCGGAGATAAACCTTAGAGAAAAAGACGTTGTGAATATGGGCTTGGCGGAGTTGGTGGATTCACCAGTATTGATAGTAGGCGACATAGATAAAGGCGGCGTATTTGCTTCTATTGCAGGCACACTATTGCTTTTAAACGATGATGAAAGAGAAAGGGTAAAAGGAGTCATAATAAACAAATTTAGAGGCGACATGGAAATATTAAAGCCTGGAATAAAAATGCTGGAGGACATAATTAAAAAGGATGTCATCGGTGTAGTACCTTACATGGATGTATATGTTGATGAGGAGGACAGTGCGACAGATGAATATTACAGGAGAAAAAGCGGCGGAGCTATCCACATTGCGATTTTAAATCTCCCCCACATATCCAATTTTACTGATTTTGAACCATTGAAGAAGATTCAAGATGTAAATGTAAGGTACGTAAGCAGAGGAGAAAAAATCGGCGACTGCGATGTATTGATAATACCAGGTACGAAAAATACGATAGGTGACCTTAAAGCGATTAAAGATGCTGGACTTCACCATGAGATTTTGAATTTGAGAAAAATGGGAAAGCTTATAATCGGCATATGTGGAGGATATCAAATGCTGGGGAAAAGGATATTGGATCCACAACACATAGAAGGGCCTATTAGCGAGATGGAAGGTTTAGGATTGTTAGATGTAGAGACAGTTATTTCACATGAAAAGATCACGACACAAGTCAAAGCTCAAGTTTCCGATGATTTACCTGATTTTTTATCACCACTTAGAGGACTGTTTGTAGATGGATACGAAATACACATGGGTATAAGTTCTACAGGAGAAGAAAGTTTTTCAAATATCATTGCAAGAAACGATGAAAAAATATCTGTCAGCGATGGATGTGTAAGCAGTGACGGGAAAGTGTTTGGTACGTATATGCATGGAATATTTGAAAACACAGATTTCACAAAGCGGCTTGTAAATATCTTAAGAAGAACAAAGGGGTTAAAAGAGATAGATTACCTTGAAGACTATAGGAAATTTAAAGAAAGAGAGTATGATAGGCTGGCAGACGTAGTAAGAAAAAGCTTAGACATAAATAAAATTTACCAGATAATGAAAGGCAGTATTTGAATATGGAAGTGATAGCTGCATATTTTTTAGATTTAATGATAGGCGATCCGCAAGGATACCCTCATCCAGTAAGACTCATGGGAAAATTAATCAGCTTTTTGGAGAGCAGCATTAGGAAAATAGCCAAAACCGCAAGGCAGCAAAGAGTCGCAGGTTATTTCTTGTGTGCCATTGTCGTGCTTACAAGCTATATAAGCGGGTACTTTATCATTTACATTGTGAAAGAATTAAATGTTTATTTGGGAAAGATTTTAGATATTCTTCTCATCTACACTTGTCTTGCAACTAATGATTTAGCAAAATCAGCTATGAGAGTATACGATCCTCTTAAAGAAGACAATCTTCTTGAAGCTCGGAAGATGTTGTCTTTCATTGTAAGCCGCGATACGGAAAATTTGGCTTTAGGCGATATCATAAGAGGTACAGTAGAAACTGTAGCAGAAAACATATCTGATGGGATAATAGCGCCTTTGTTTTACGCTTTTATAGGCGGTGCTCCACTGGTATTGGCATACAAGGCTTCCAGTACACTTGACTCAATGGTCGGATATAAAAATGAAAGATATTTTGACATAGGGTATGCTTCTGCAAAGCTTGACGATATTTTGAACTTTTTGCCGGCCAGGATAACAGGGCTTTTGATTGCAGCGTCATCATTTTTGCTGAGATATGACTATAAAAATAGCTTCCGCATTTTAAAAAGGGATAGATTAAAGCATGAAAGCCCCAACAGTGCACATGGGGAAGCTGCAATTGCAGGTGCATTAAATGTAGAGTTGGGAGGGCTCAACTACTACTTTGGAAAGCCTGAATTAAAACCAAAACTGGGCGATGGTAAAGAAACACTTAGATTAGACCACATCAAAGATACTGTAAGGATAATGTATATGACATCTTTTCTGGGACTTATTTTATTCTTTGCTTTTAAAACAATATTAACAGGAGGTATATATAGATGAATACAAAGACAACAACGATTAAAAATGTAAAAACTTTGACGCTTGTGGCTATGCTTATTGCCATGAGTGCTGTAGGTGCCATGATAAAAATCTACAATACAGTTGCGTTTGATTCGCTGCCGGGATATTTTGCATCCCTTTATTTTGGAGGGTACATAGGAGCAATCGTCATTTCTTTAGGCCATATCTTTACTGCGCTTACATCTGGTTTTCCGCTTGGAATACCAAATCACATCATCATTGCCGTATCAATGGCTGCATATGCATATTTTTATTCGCTGGCGTATAAAAAGTTTAATAGCTATGTGGCTATCGTTGTGGGTACCATATTAAATGGTCCTGTTGCAACACTCATTTTTGTACCGCAGTACGGATGGGGATTTTTCTTTCAGATGGTGCTGCCGCTTACTATTGCGTCTTTTGCAAATGTACTTTTGGCGTCAATCATCTATAAGACAGTTTTAAAAATGATAAAAAGGTGATAGACGTATATGATAGAGAAATACAGGGATGTTTTAATCATACACGAAGGTGATGTTGCGTATGCCGTGTCATGCGACAGCACAGGTGCCATCGGGGAAAAGGAAAATGATGTTTTGAAGGTAGATGCTGAGGTGGTAGGTAGAGCAGCTATAAAAGTGGCATTATCAGAACTTCTATGTGTTGGTGCTTGGCCAATCGCAATATCAGATGCCTTGTCAAATGAAATGAATCCTACTGGTATTAAGATCATAGATGGAATAAAGAAAGAACTGACGGAAAATGAGATATATGATGTTGTATTGACTGGCAGCACAGAGGAAAATTTCCCTTCAACTATGACAGGTGTTGGCGTGACAGCAATTGGAAGAGCAGCGGAAGAGGAACTGAAAGTGCGAAAAGCAAAGGTGGGAATGGAAGTAGGTTTAATAGGTTACCCACGTGTTGGACAAGAAGTATTGTATTGTCATGATGTTCTTTCACTTAAAGACTATGTGAAAATATTTAGGTGCAATGAAATAGCAGAGGCCATTCCTGTAGGGTCAAAGGGAATAAAGCATGAGCTTGATGTTCTTAAGTTGTCATCTGGTTTAGAATTTTTGAAAGAATATAAATCTGATTTAGATGATGAGAAGTCAGGAGGCCCTTCTACGTGCTGCATTGTCGTTTACAAAGAGGATGACAGACAGATAGTGGAGAACCTTGTAGATAAGCCATTTATTCGGTTAGGAAGACTATCTTGAGGTGAATTGAATGGATAAATATGAACATGGTGGAAATATATATATTTACGACAAGGATGTGATAGATTTTAGTTCAAACATAAATCCTCTTGGATTTCCGGAATGTATAAAAGATTCCATTGATATTGCGGCTTTGACAAAGTACCCTGACATAAACTACACACAATTGAAAAATTCTATTTCAAAATATACAGGACTAAAAAGTGAGAATATGATAGTCGGCAATGGCGCTTCTGAACTTATCTACCTTTTTGTGAGGGCACTTTCTCTGAAAAGACCCATTATTCCATCTCCTGCTTTTTTAGAATACGAAAGAGCAGTCACATTGTCAGGTGGAAATCCTTTGTACTACCGGATTCCTGAAGAAAATGGATACGTGATCGATGCGGATGAAATATCAAATCGCTTAAAAGAAGTAGATTCTGTCATCATAGGAAATCCAAATAATCCTACAGGAAAGGCAATAAAGCGAAAAGATGTGGAATATATCGTGAAGGAAGCGAAAAAGCTGGATTTGCCGGTGATGATAGATGAGGCATTTATAGAATTTATATGCGATTATGAAAAATACCAGTCTTTAGATCTCATAAATTACTACGATAATCTTTTTGTAGTAAGAGCTGCCACAAAATTTTTTGGGCTACCAGGATTGCGCCTTGGATACGGTTTTGGAAGTGAAGATTTGATAAAGAGATTGGAAGCTTATAAAGAGCCTTGGACGGTAAATGCTTTTGCTGATGCAGTTGGAAGAAAGATTTTTGATGATATAAAATTTATGGGAAATACGAGAAAATACATAAAAGAGGAAATAGATTATTTAACGAATGAGCTTAAAAAGATAGATGAATTGGTTGTGTTTCATACACAGGTAAATTTTATGCTTTTAAAACTGAAGAATCAGAGCGTTAATGATTTAAAAGAAGAATTGTTAAAAAGAAGGATACTGATAAGAGATGCATCAAATTTCAGGTATTTGGATGACAGGTATTTTAGAGTGGCTGTAAAAAGCCATCGTGATAATGTAAAACTGGTAGAAGCTATAAAAGAAGTTCTTAAATGATTTTGAGAGAAGGTGTTTCTATTGGCTTTGATTATGGTTACAGGCGGCGCAAGGTCTGGCAAAAGCCAGTTTGCAGAAAGTCTTGCTGTGAAATATGCTGGTTACAGTGTACTTTACATAGCTACGTCTATACCGTTTGACGATGAAATGAAAGAAAGGGTTAAAAGGCACAGAGAAAGAAGGCCAAAGGAATGGGAAACAGTAGAAGCTTACAATGGCATCTTTGACATAATAAGAGGGACAGACAAGAAAGCTGTGCTTTTAGATTGTCTGACAGTGATGGTGTCCAATCTGCTTTTAGAGATAGATATGACGTGGGAAGAAAAAGATTTAGAAGATGTAGCAAGAGCCGAAGAAAAAATAAGTGATGAAGTGGATGGCTTGATAAAAGCATCTAAAGGGAAGGATAAAGATGTCATAGTTGTGACAAATGAAGTTGGAATGGGGCTTGTGCCAGAGTATAAATTAGGCAGAATATTTAGGGACATATCAGGGAGAATGAATAAGAAAATTGCGGATAATGCCGATTTTGTCTATTTTATGGTTTCAGGCATACCTTTAGAAATAAAAAGTAATAGCTTACGGTTATGTGGTGAATAAGATGGATGAGATAAAGGCGTTTATATTATCGCTTCAATTTATGACAAGGATACCTGTTAATGTCCAAATAGATGTAAGCAAAAATGACTTTCACAGGATGGTCAAATATTTCCCTTTTGTAGGTGGACTTATTGGCACTGTTGTAAGCCTCATGTTTTATGCTTCTAAAAATATATTTCCCCGGGAAATAGCCATCACAATAGCTTTAGCATCATCGTACATTCTGACAGGTGCTATGCACATCGATGGGTTTGCAGATACATTCGATGGACTTTTTAGCAACAGAAGTCGGGACAGAATGCTTGAGATAATGAGGGATTCAAGGCTTGGGACGAATGGAGTCCTCGCTTTGGTTTTTTTAATAATTTTAAAGATATTGTTTTTAACTGACATCAATGGCAATCTCATATATTCCACATTGATATTAATGCCTCTCATTGGACGCTTTTCCATAATTTTAGCAGCGTACGCATCGAAATCAGCGAGAGGTGGAGAAGGATTGGGAGGACTTATCATTGGCAAAATATCTATCGTGGAATTAATATTAAGCTTATTGTTTACATCGTTTGTTGGCATGATATTTGTCCATTTTACAGTGTTGCTGAAGCTTTTAGTCATTTCATCAATTGTCACGTATCTTATCACTAAGTACATATCTATGAGAATAGGTGGTATGACAGGAGATACATTAGGTGCAGTCAATGAATTTGCAGAGCTTGTAATTGCTGTTTCTATGTATTTTTTAAGCATTACAAAAGTGTAGAAGCTTAAAAAGTTTAAATCTGGTATGAATAATTTTAAGATTAAATTCATCATCTTGATTATCATAAAAAATTGATGTATTATGAGTATAAAGGAGATGATGATATGCGTACAACGATAAATGTATCTGAGGATATTCTCAAAGAAGCTGAAATGCTGTATGAGACAAACAATAGGTCAAAAGCTGTTGAAGAAGCTTTGAAGGATGCCATAAGGATGAAAAAATTGCAGCATTTGATGGAACTTAAGGGAAAGATAGACTTTGTAATAGATTCTTCAGACATTGAAAAATTAAGGAGCATGGAAATAGATGAAAGATAAAATACTTATTGATACATCTGCATGGATAGAGTATTTTAGAAACAAGCGAGAGATCGTTGAGATCATCGATGACATGCTTTTGCACGATAGAGCCTATATAACAGGCTTTATAATTGCTGAACTTTTTCAAGGAGTGAAGACAGAAAAAGAGAGAGCGATGCTTGAAAGGTATATTGATTCGATACCGACGGTATCATGCGATGATAAAGATTGGATTAGGGTTGGAAAGCTTTCTTTTAAATTGAGGAGAGATGGAAAAACTATTCCACTATCAGATGTGCTTATCGCTTATTTAGCGATTAAAAATGATATGATGATATTCTCATTTGATCAACATTTTAAAATGATAGACGGCGTTAAATTGTTTGACCATACAGCCATTTAACTGTATAATGGAGTAAAGACAGTTCGCAAAATCCTGTCTATAAACAAAACTACGGAGGAGATAAAATTGAACAGTAAAACTAAGAAGATAGTCTACGGAGCATTGATCGCTGCAGTGTACGCAGCCGTCACAGTGGCCCTTGCGCCAATAAGCTATGGACAAATTCAAGTAAGAGTTGCTGAAGCACTTACAATCATGCCTTTCTTTTCGTCCTATTCAATTTTTGGACTTTTTGTGGGGTGTATAATTGCAAATATGATAGGCGGAAATGGAATATTCGATGTGGTTTTTGGTTCTTTAGCGACGCTAATCAGTGCTATAATCACGTACTATATTGGCAAATCCGATCTTAGATATAAGCGGTATTTAGCACCGTTGCCGCCTGTTGTAATAAATGGAATCATTATCGGAATAGAATTAAATTTCCTTTACAAACTGCCTCTTGTGGCTTCAATGCTATGGGTTGGATTAGGTGAGTTGATAGCGTGCTATGTGCTGGGATTGCCACTTCTTTTGTACATAGATAAAAATGAAAAGATAAAAAGTATGATAGGATAGACTTAATACACATTTAATTTGAATTAGCTTCTACATCCTGATAAAATAAAATCAGGATTATTTTTTTTGAGGAAGATGCTATGTTTGGATATATAAAGCCATACAAACCTGAGATGAAGATAAAAGATTACGATGTTTTTAAGGCGTATTATTGCGGCCTTTGCAAGAAAATTGGAAGCAGATATGGTCAGATAAGCCGCTTGACTTTAAATTATGAGCTTACGTATCTTGCGATTTTTTTATCAGCTTTGTCTGACGAGGAGATATGCATAAGAAAAGAAAGTTGTGTGGCAAATCCGTTTAAGAAAAAACCTATTATGAAAGAAAACCCGTATATTGCTTATGCGGCAGATATGAATGCGATCCTTATGTACTATAAATTTTTGGACGACAAGGAAGATGATAAATCTTTAAATGCAGCTTTATTGGAGCTTTTTTTTAAGACAAAATACAGAAAGTCGTATAAGTCATACTCTGAAAAGGCAGAAAAAATAAAAGGATATTTAAAAGCTTTAAAGGGATTAGAAGAAATGATGTGTTCATCTGTTGATGTGGCTTCTGAGCCATTTGCCAATATCATGAAAGAAGTTTTTTTGATTGATAGTCTGAAAGTTGATGATGAAGATTACGCTAAAATCGGCCAAATTGCGTATCACTTAGGAAGATTTGTTTATATTTTAGATGCCTACGATGATTTGAAGAAGGATTTAAAAAATGGCACTTACAATCCCTTTATATACCAGTACAATCTTTCTTATGACAAAATGCAGGAATATGAGTTAGAGCCTATGTTGGGGGAAATCAAAGAGTGGACAAAATTTAATTTGACTTTCACGCTTTCTACGATAGTTAAATTGTATGAGCATTTGAAGTTCAAAAAGAATGTTGGAATAATCGACAATATTTTTAGAATTGGACTTTACATGGAATTTATGAGGGTTATGGAAGGAGATAAATCATGCAAAATCCGTACGAAGTCTTAGGTCTTAAAGAAGGAGCATCAATTGAGGAAGTTAAAAAAGCGTACAGGGAGCTTGTAAAAAAATATCACCCTGACCAGTATGCTGACAATCCACTTAAAGATTTGGCAGAGGAAAAGCTGAGGGAGATAAATGATGCGTACAGGGCTATAATGGAAGGAGAAACTTTTAGAGGCGATTACGCCAATGATAGGACTTATGGCGGTGGCAATGGCTCATACAGCGACAGCAGTTCCATGTACTACGAAGTAATAAATGCTCTTAACAGAAACGACTTATATGCGGCGGAAGCTATCTTAAATCGAATGACTGATAGAAGTGCACAGTGGTATTATCTATATGGCCATGTAAATTACAGGAGAGGAAGATTTGGGGAGGCGTATGACTGCTTTAGGACAGCAGTAAGCATGGATCCCGGCAATATAGAGTACCGTGAAGCATTAAACAACATGGAGATGCAAAGAGGTGTTTATCAAGGCGATGTTTACCGAAGAACGATGAACGATGATTGCTGTCAGACTCTTTTTGCTATATGGGCTTGTGATACATGCTGCGAGTGCATGGGCGGAGATATGTTTAGATGTTTTTAGGGAGTTGATTTTATGTCAAGAGAGAGGTCGCTTTCTTTAGGAGGTATGCTTGCTGCTGTAAATGTGATTTTGCTTTTCATCTCTGCAGCAATGCCTACCAGTAGACTTTTTCTGCTGGTTTTATCGTCGTTTTCTGTAGCCATAATGGTCATAGAAGCAAATGTTAATGCAGGAGCAGCGTTTTATGTTGCCACATCTTTGCTGGCGTTTATACTGATGCCAAACAAGCTGATAGCTTTTTATTATGCATGTTTTTTTGGATTTTACGGCATCGTAAAATCGTACATAGAAAGGCTGTCATCGAATAGATTTTTAGAATACGTCTTAAAGCTTATCGTATTTAATCTATCTTTGTCTATCATTTATGTGGTGCTTAAATATGTTTTTGCTGTAAATATATTTATAAGCTCTTATTTAAGCGTGTTAGTTTTCACATTGCTGCAAGTGTCGTTTGTCATTTATGATTACGCATACACTGTTTTTGTGTCGTTTTATTTAAAAAAGGTAAAAAGGCATTAATGACTACGCATTAATGCCGAATACAAACTGCACAAAAGTTCCGAATAAGTAAGACAGGGCTGCCGCTCCTAAACCTGATAATACCATTTCTATTATTTTATTCTTTATGGATAGGCTTTCAGACGCTATTGAAACTACCATACCTACTATAGAAAGAGCTATGGCGGCGAAAATAACAGAGAGAATCAAGGCCAATACTGATGATGAAGTGATGAAGAAGTAGGGGATGACGGGGAAGAAAAGTCCTACTAAATACGCTAAGCCTGTGTACAAAGCTGATTTTATCTCATTTTCCTTTACTTCTTCTACAAGCAAATTTGCCATGGCATTTTCGTTGTCTCCCAATTTTTCTACGATTTCTTGGCTTATATCGTCAGGTATGCCTGATTCACTTAGCTTGTTTAGAAGTTCTTCTTTTGCTCTATTTTTTGATACGTTAAAAAGAAGCTCCATCTTGCTTTTGATGCCTTCATTTACCTGCCTTTGAGATCTTACGGATGTATATGCACCTATTGCCATAGACAAGGCACCTGCAATACCTACCACAAGTCCAGATGCACCAACTATAAGTGGTTTGCTCTGATACACAGCCGAAAGACCTGTGACGGTTCCTAATATTTCTACCAATCCGTCGTTCATGCCCAGGATGAAGTCTCGTATATTGGAGAAATTCGCTTCTTTGTTTTGGTTGCCTAAGTTTTTTTCATGTTCCAGTTCATCTTCTATGATTAAAGCGAGACCTTGACGCTCAGATTCAGTTAAAATTGGATCTTTGTAGTATTCATAGTATTCATCAGTGCTGTTTGATTCCTGCATCTCTAAAAGTATTATAAAAAGGCGGCTGCCAAGGAGTGTCCGCAGAATTTTGTAAAACCACAGACTTTTAGCACGCACTTTTGGTTTTAGCTTTACACCTCTATCGCTTAAAAAGTCGTACCAATATTTCGTGTGATTGGCTTCAATCTTTGATAGTTCTTCAAATAACTCTTTTACTTCCTTTTTAGATTCTACTTTTGCAAGGTAAGAGTACAACTGCTTTGCATTTAATTCATCGTAGTAAAATTTTTTTGCCTTTTCGATTGCCTGCATTTCAACTCCTCCTCCCATATATTTCATTTTATATTATTTAGCGTAAACATACAAGGCATCATGTAAAAAAGGTATTAAAATGCAATTGTCTATCACATTTTAATACCTTTTTAAACATTTTTAAGTATTATTTTTTTGCCTTTTCTAAGGCGTTTTTGACAGCTATCTTCCAGTTTGTAGTCGTCTCTGTAGCACCTGCTATTGTATCAACATTATAAGTTTGCTTTTTGATCATCTCATTGGCCATATCGATTCTGAACTTTTTCAAATTAGGATATACTTTGCCTGTCTTTGGATCTTTTTGGCCTGTCCATTTGTCGTAATTTATTTCTTTTCCGCTCTTATCCAAGCGCCTTAATGTTATGCTTGTTATTTTTCCATTTTTTATTACGACTGTAGCATCTTCACTGCCTTCAGACCATTTTGGACCGGCACCTGTGTATGTACCATCTTTGTAAGATACTTTAGGCGTAGTTTGAGGCTTTGGCTTTTGAGTCGATGGCTTTGTCATAGTTTTGCATGAAACAAGGCTTAAAGCCAAAACCGCAATTATAGCTATAGATATAATTTTTCTTAATGCTTTCATCTTATTCCTCCTAAACTCGTTATTTACTATTTATTTTTCTTCAAGAAGATGATATTATTCAGAAATTCACTAAAATTTAACATACAACTTTTACAATTTGTTAATCGATTTAACAAAATTCTGACACAACTTCGGGACATAATAGTAAATGAAAAAGGAGGTGCAGATTTTATTTAAACAATTTTACACAATATCGTAGAAGGAGGTAAATGAACGATGATAAAATACAAGAGATTGTTGGCGGCTACAATGCTTGGTGTGATGCTTTTTTCGACGGCGGCATTGGCAGATGAAGCTGTACTGCCGCAGCAAAGCACCATTTCAACTGCTGCTCCAAATAAAGTAGATCCAATAAAAAAATTGGAGGATATAAAGGCGAAGGTTACTGAAAAGTACAACCAAGGTAAAATAAGCAAAGAAAAGTACGACAGCATGATTTCAAAGATAAACGAAAAAGAGCAATATATAAAAGAGCTTAACAGTTTGACACTTTCTCAAAAGCGGCAGAAGCTTATTAGTGATTTCACTGCTAATTTAAACAAGAAAGTGCAAAGCGGAAAGATTTCACAGGATAAGGCAAATGAGCTTATTAAAAAATACACTGACAAGGTAAACAAATGGGATGGAACAGGTTTTCCTCCTGGAATCAAAGGATTTAAAAGGGGAGATGGGTACAAAAAATTCAAAAATGCTCTTGAAAAAGCTGTAAAAGACAAGAAGATAACGGAAAGCCAGAAGCAGGACATATTAAATTACTTAAATGAAGGCAAATAGTCAAAAAGGGCAGATAACTGCCCTTTAAAATATATTGCTTATTATGTACATGTATATTGGCACCACGATTAAACTTAAAAGATTTGTTGCGGCTATCATGATGGATGGGTATTTCTGATCGCTTTTGTAAGCATGGGCTACAATCGCTATTTGCGTCATGACAGGTAAAGCGCTTTGAATGACAAATACTTTTTCTAAAAGAATATTGAGTTTGAAAAGGTGAAGCACCAGTATCGTTATGATGGGTGCTATTATGATACGACCTATAAGCAAAAATAAGACGTTCTTGTCCAATTTAAAATCCTTCAAGTCTGTCATGTAGATGGATATTCCTATAAAGATCATCGATAGAGGTGTTGTAAGCTGACCGATGTATTTTGCTGTGTCGACTAAAAATTGAGGTGTTTTTATTCCCAGCAATATGAAGATGATGCCTACGATGTATCCTAAAAGCGGCGCAGAAAATATCTTTTTTAATGCCTGATACATTGAAAAATTTCCATTTGGGTCTTCTACATCTTTTCTTATGTTGTAAAGCCCCAACGTCCAAAACAGTGTTGTATTTGCAACGTAATACAAAAGCACGTACGGGACGGCTTTGTTGCCAAACAGTGCTTGATTGACAGGAAGGCCTACAAATATCGTGTTGGAAAAGGCAAATATGGCAGAAAACAAACCTGCCTTTTTCCTATCGAATTTTAGCAAGATTACAAGCATGTTAGCGATTAAATATGTTATCAAAATGCTCAGAAAAGCGGCGATTAAGCCAAATATCATGTGAGACAACTGACTTCTTTCAAGATTTTCGATGACAGTGTAGAACATGAGACATGGAAGTGAGATTTTGACGACGATTCTTGAAAAAAGCTCAGATGCAGATTCATCCAGCCATTTTTTATATGAAAGAACATAACCTAAGACGATAATGAGGACAATAGGCAAAATGCTTTCAATTCCATTTAATAATACCAATTTATATCCCTCGCAGAAAGTTGTATTTGAAAAGGCAGAAATGCCCTTTAATGGCTAAAGAGCATTTCTTAATTAAAGCAACTTTTCAAGATTGTTTTTGATTTCGTTTAAGAATTCTTTGGTGTTTACGGCTTTTTTATCAGGAAGTTCTGAGATTGCAGCCAAATCTTTAGTCATTATGCCATCTTCTATTGTTTTTAAAGATGCTTCTTCCAACTTTTCAGCAAATTTTATTAAGTGCTTGTTGCCATCTAATTCACCGCGCTTTTTCAATGCGCCAGTCCATGCAAATATAGTAGCTATAGGGTTTGTAGATGTTTCTTCACCTTGCAAATACTTGTAATAATGGCGCGTCACTGTTCCATGGGCTGCTTCGTATTCAAAATCACCGTCAGGAGATACTAATACAGATGTCATCATTGCCAAACTTCCAAAGGCTGTAGCCACCATGTCTGACATTACATCTCCGTCGTAATTTTTCAAAGCCCATATCATGCCGCCTTCTGATCTTATGACTCTTGCTACTGCGTCGTCTATCAATGTGTAAAAATACTCGATTCCAGCTTCTTTGAATTTATCTTTGTACTCGCTTTCGTACATATCATTGAATATGTCTTTAAAAGTGTGGTCATATACTTTTGAAATGGTGTCTTTTGTGGCAAACCATAGGTCCTGCTTTTGACTTAATGCGTAGTTGAAACAAGCTTTTGCGAAGCTTTTTATTGACTTGTCTATGTTGTGCATCCCCATCAAAATTCCTGGACCGTCAAACTCGTGTATGGTCTGCCTTTCGATGGAATTATCGTCGTACGTCACTACTAATTCTGCTTTAGCTGCCTTTTCCACCCTGTATTCTACGTCTTTGTACACATCTCCATAAGCGTGACGCGCAATCGTTATAGGCTTTGTCCAGCTTTTTACGAGAGGTTTGATGCCGTTTACCAGTATTGGAGTCCTAAAAACGGTGCCGTCCAATATAGCCCTTATGGTGCCATTGGGGCTTTTCCACATCTTTTTTAAGTTGTATTCTTCGACTCTTTGAGCATTAGGTGTTATAGTTGCGCATTTGACGCCTACTTTGTGCTTTTTTATCGCATAGGCGGCATCTACAGTCACTTGGTCGTCTGTCAAATCTCTATTTTTAAGACCCAGATCGTAGTATTCTGTATTCAGTTCTACAAAAGGATGTATAAGCGTGTCTTTTATCATCTGCCAGATGATTCTGGTCATTTCATCGCCATCCAGCTCTACGATAGGATTTGCCATCTTTATTTTTTCTCTCATATCATCCGCTCCTTTTATGTAGTTTATAACATTAATTATATAAAACATTAAATAGATAAACAAGAGAAAAATTTAGAAGGAGGCAACTAACACATAAAAAATTAATGAGCGAAAGCAATTTCGCTCATTAATTGTGGTGAAGCTAATTTTGTTCAGCAAGCTTCTTGTATGTTTCGTATTTTTCTTTTGCAAGTTCTTCAGCTTTTTCAAACAAAGCTTCTGCTCTTTCTGGGAATGTCTTTGCCAGTGAAGAATAGCGAACTTCTCCCATGATGAATTCTTTGTATGAAGCTGTTGGAGCCTTTGAGTCAAGGATGAATGGATTCTTGCCCTCAGCTTTAAGCATTGGATTGTACCTGTATAGGTGCCAGTATCCAGCTTCAACTGCTTTCTTTTCTTCTATCTGGCTGCAACCCATTCCAAGCTTGATGCCATGGTTGATACATGGAGCATATGCTATTATAAGCGATGGGCCAGGATAGCTTTCTGCCTCTTTCAAGGCTTTTATTGTCTGTGCTTGGTTAGCGCCCATAGCTATCTGCGCAACATAAACATATCCATAGCTCATTGCAATGCGTCCTAAATCCTTCTTGCCGATTCCTTTACCTGCTGCAGCAAATTGTGCTATAGCGCCTACTGGTGTCGCCTTTGATGATTGACCACCTGTGTTTGAATACACTTCTGTATCAAATACAAGAACATTTACGTCTTCACCGGATGCCAGCACATGGTCAAGACCACCAAAGCCTATATCGTATGCCCAACCGTCACCGCCAAATATCCACTGTGACTTCTTGACAAGATATTCTTTCCTATCAAGTATTTCATTTAAAAGTTCTTTGACTTTTGAGTCATCTGTCTTGTAGTCCTGTATCAATGAAACTATGATATTGGCTGTCTTCTTTGTTATCTCAGAGCTATTGAAATTGTCAAGCCATAACTTTAACGCATTCTTTAAATCTTGCGTAAGATCTAATTCTAATGCTTCTTTTACTATATCAGCCAATTTTTCTCTCTGTTGTTTTACAGCTAATGCCATACCGAAGCCAAACTCAGCGTTGTCTTCAAACAGTGAGTTAGCCCAAGCTGGACCATGACCATCTTTGTTTACTGTGTACGGTGTAGATGGTGCGCTGCCACCCCAGATGGATGAGCAACCTGTAGCATTTGCGATAAGCATTCTATCGCCAAATAATTGTGTTACAAGCCTTGCGTATGGTGTTTCGCCGCATCCTGCGCAAGCACCAGAGAATTCAAGCAAAGGCTTCTCAAATTGGCTGCCCTTTACCGTATCTGTTCCTAATGGATTCTCCTTGTATGATAATGACATAGCGTATTCCCAATTCTTTGCTTGATCTAACTGTGTCTCTAAAGGCTTCATTATGAGAGACTTTTCTTTTGAAGGACATGTGTTTGCGCATACGCCACAGCCTGTACAATCAAGCACGCTCACTTGAATCCTGAAGTTCAATCCTTCTAAGCCCTTACCGATAGCTTTTTTGGAAGTAAATCCTTCAGGAGCGTTTTTGACTTCTTCTTCATTTAAGAGGAATGGCCTGATTGCTGCATGTGGACATACATACGCACACTGATTGCACTGTATGCAGTTATCTATCTGCCATTCAGGCACATCTACGGCGATACCGCGCTTCTCGTATGCTGCAGTGCCCATTGGGAATGTACCGTCTTCCATGCCTACAAAGGCGCTTACAGGCAATTTGTCTCCTTCTTGTCTATTCATAACATCTGCTATATTCTTTATGAAATCAGGAACATTTCTTTCTACTTTAGCTTCGTCTTCAGCATTTGCCCACGATGCAGGAACATCTACCTTAACAAGTGCATCTATTCCACGATCGACGGCTGCGTAGTTCATGTTGACTATCTTTTCGCCTTTATGACCGTAAGACTTCACAATAGCATCTTTTAAGTGTTTAACTGCTTCATCAATAGGAATGATGTTCGCAAGCTTAAAGAATGCTGATTGCATTATCATGTTTATTCTTGCGCCAAGACCTAATTCTTTTGCTATGTCAACTGCATTTATGATGTAGAAATTGATGTTGTTCTTAGCGATGTACCTCTTCATAGAAGCAGGTAGCTTTTCATCGAGTTCTTCTGGTTTCCATGTGCAGTTTAACAAGAATGTGCCGCCTTTTTTGAGGCCTGCAAGCACATCGTAGTTGTACACATAAGCCTGTTTATGGCATGCTACAAAATCAGCATTGTTGATAAGGTACGTTGACCTTATTGGCTTTTTGCCAAAGCGCAAATGGGATATTGTTACGCCGCCAGACTTCTTAGAGTCGTATGAGAAGTATGCTTGGGCATACATATCAGTGTTGTCGCCGATTATCTGTATAGCACTCTTGTTTGCGCCAACTGTGCCGTCTGAACCAAATCCCCAGAATTTGCAGCTTATGGTGCCTTCTGCTGTTGTTTCGATTTCTTCACCAACAGGAAGCGATGTGTATGTCACATCATCCACTATGCCAATTGTGAAGTTGTTTTTCGGTGTATCTGACTTTAGGTTGTCAAATACTGCCACTATTTGAGCTGGTGTAGTGTCCTTAGAGCCTAAACCGTAACGCCCTCCTACGATAATAGGTTTCATTTCACTGTCGTAGAAAGCTGCTCTTACATCTTCATAAAGCGGTTCGCCAAATGCGCCTGCTTCTTTCGTCCTGTCTAATACGGCTATCTTCTTTACTGTCTTTGGTATAGCATCCATGAAGTGTTTAAATGAGAAAGGCCTGTAGAGATGTACTTTTACGACACCTACTTTTTCGCCTTTTTTCAGCAAGTAGTCGATTGTCTCCTCAATCGTCTCTGTAACTGAACCCATAGCGATTACAATGCGTTCAGCGTCAGGAGCACCATAGTAGTTAAATAGCTTGTACTCTCTGCCTGTAATCTTGCTTATTTCCTTCATGTATTCTTCTACTATTTCTGGCACAGCATTGTAGTACCTGTTGGATGCTTCTCTTTCTTGGAAGTATATGTCAGGGTTTTGAGCTGTGCCTCTTGTGACAGGATGCTCTGGATTTAATGCTCTCTTCTTGAATTCTCTTACTGCATCCATATCTAAAAGCTTTCTTAAATCTTCATAGTCCATTACTTCTATCTTCTGATATTCGTGAGATGTCCTAAAACCATCAAAGAAATGCAAAAATGGCACTCTACCCTTTATAGCTGCTAAATGTGCAACTGAGCCTAAGTCCATGACTTCCTGAACACTGCCTGATGCAAGAAGCGCAAATCCTGTTTGTCTGCATGCCATTACGTCTTGATGGTCACCAAATATTGATAGCGCATGTGATGCAAGGGCACGAGCGCTAACGTGGAATACGCCTGGCAAAAGTTCACCAGCGATCTTGTACATATTAGGAATCATCAATAGTAATCCTTGTGATGCTGTGAATGTTGTAGTTAGTGCACCAGCAGCAAGAGAACCGTGTACTGCACCAGCAGCACCTGCTTCTGACTGCATTTCGATGACTTTCACTTCTTGCCCAAAGAGATTTTTTCTGCCGTGGGCACTCCATTCATCGACGTGCTCTGCCATAGGTGATGATGGAGTTATAGGATAGATGGCAGCTACTTCTGTAAAGGCGTATGCTACGTGTGCAGCGGCTGTATTGCCATCCATGGTTTTCATAACCTTCGACATTGTATTTCCCCTCTCTTTTTAAATTTATATTTAAATCTAAGGATATATAAGCAAACTATTATAATACAGCATAAACAAATATGTACTGTTATACAACAGCGGTTAAGCGATTATATAACAGTTTTCTGAAAATGCTTATATATATACCTTTAGACTTTATATAACAGTTCCACGATAATTATATCACAGATAATTAAAATATAAAAATATTTTTTTGACAAAAATTTATTCATAAAAATTATGAGCTGGTCATATTATGTGATATAATATTGTTAAGTTGCCACAGCATCTATAATTTAATATTTCGGCTAATTGTGTATTTTGTTAAGCAGGGATTGACTTTAATGCTTGAAAATGATAAAATAAATTACATGAATTTTTTCTACATTGAAGGAAAGTAAATAGGGGGTTTCTATGAAAGGGTTGCTTTGCAAATTTACCGCTTAGCCAGTATTTATCTAATTTATAGATAGATAGTGGCTTTTATAAAATATTTCAAATATTAAAATTCTGCATAATATCACGTCTATTATTTCAAAAATTTTCATATCGTGTGAAAGGAATGAGATAGAAAATATGGAAAATGGCATTTTAGATTACTTTATACTACCTGATGAAGTTTCTGATATTTTAAGAAGTGGAAGAGAGATAATTATTCCTGAAAGTAGAAAAGAACTATTAGATTTGACGATAGGCGGCAGCGGAAACGACACGTTTGAAGTGTCATACGAAGTGCCAGGAAAAGGGAAAGTCGTTGAAGCCACTGTTGCAAAGTGCAAAAATGGCTTTGCAGTAAATTACCCTGAGCCTTACATGAGGCGGCGAGAACCAAACTGCATGGTTATAGCTGATGACAAAGACACTGATAAGGCTAGGTACAAAGACAGGTTTGGCGAGGACTTTGAACCTTTAAGGCTTGAGACTTTTAATTGGCTAAAGAAGCAGGATTTGATTGTAATGCCATTTATGGCTGGTGATGAAAGATTAGGATATGCTTCGTTGGTGATTGCACCAAAAAATGCTGGTTTTTTTGTCCTCGCTCTTGCAGACATCCAAGGTTTTATACCGAAGGAAAAAATCAGTGAGAACTTTAAACCATGCTCTATCATATTTGTAGCACCTCCTTTCAGGCATACCCATTTCAATGGAAAGCAAGTTGTCGTTCATAACAGGCTTGAAGACATGCAAGAACTATTTTCCTACAATTTATATCCTGGCCCAAGTGCGAAAAAAGGAGTTTATAGCGTTCTTTTAGATGTAGGTGAAAAAGAAGGATGGATAACAGCCCATGCATCTACTGTAAGGGTCATAACACCTTATGACAACATAATGACTATCATGCATGAAGGTGCCAGCGGTGGCGGAAAAAGTGAGATGACTGAGCAGCTTCCAAGGGAATTGGATGGAAGGATACACTTTGGCACTAACATCGTGACTAAAGAAAAATTCTACATGGAACTTAAAGAAAACAGCGAATTGCAGCCTGTTACAGACGACATGGCATTATGCCATCCATCATATCAAGATGCAAGCAAAAAGTTAGTTGTTAAAGATGCGGAAAACGGATGGTTTATAAGACTTGACCATGTTACAGAGTACGGTTCAAGTCCCGATCTTGAAAAATTGTGTATCCATCCGAAAGAGCCTCTCCTTTTCCTTAATATTGATGGTGTACCTAATTCTACATGCTTAATATGGGAGCACATAGAAGATAGCCCTGGAAAGCCTTGTACTAACCCGAGAGTCATAATGCCAAGGGGATTCATTGCAAATACAGTAGATGATGCTGTAGAAGTCGACATAAGAAGTTTTGGAGTGAGAACTCCTCCATGCACAAAAGAAAATCCTTCTTATGGCATATTAGGCGTGCTTCATGTACTGCCACCATCTATTGCTTGGCTTTGGAGGTTAGTGGCTCCAAGGGGCTACGCAAATCCCAGCATCATAGACACTGAGGGGCTAAGCAGTGAAGGCGTTGGTTCATATTGGCCGTTTGCCACAGGAAAGATGGTAAGACATGCAAATCTTATTTTGGAACAAATACAGAATACGCCTGCCACAAGATATGTACTCATACCAAACCAGCATATAGGTGCCTATAAAGTCGGATTTATGCCTCAATGGATTGCGAGAGAATACCTGTCGAGGCGTGGTGGTGCAAAATTCAGGCCCGATCAATTGACAGAGTCAAAGTGCCCTCTATTGGGTTATTCTTTGGAGTCGCTTAAAATAGATGGTGAATTTATGCCAAAGCATTTCTTGCAGGTGCACTTGCAGCCTGAAGTGGGCGAAGAAGCATTTATGAATGGTGCAAAGATATTGACTGATTTCTTTAAACAAGAGCTTAAGAAATATTTGACTCCGGATTTGTCAAAACTGGGCAGAGATATTATAGAATGTTGTCTTGACGACGGTTCTTTTGATGATTATATCAATATTCTGTAAATGCGGATCTTCTGATCCGTATTTTTTTATCGCAATTATTGAAAAAACATTGACATTATTGTATTCTCAATTCGAGAAATAACTTATTAAATTTATGATAGCGGAGGTAAATATGAAAAAAATCGTAGAATGTATTCCGAATTTCAGTGAAGGCAGAGATCAAAAAAAGATCGCAGCCCTTGTGGCGGAAGTAGCATCTGTAAATGGCGTTAAATTGTTAGACTATACCATGGACAAAGACCACAATAGGTCTGTCATAACATTTTGCGGAGATGTGGATGGAATAAAAGAAGCTGCCTTTAATGTGGCTAAAAAAGCTTCAGAATTGATCGACATGAGGCATCATAAAGGACAGCATCCAAGAGTTGGGGCTTTAGACGTTTTGCCATTTGTGCCTCTTAAGAATGTAACTATGGATGAATGTGTAGCGATAGCAAAAGATGTAGGAAGGCGCATAGGAGAAGAACTTAAAATACCTGTGTATCTTTATGAAGAAGCTCAGGAAAACCCATCAAGGAAAAATCTTGAAGATATAAGGAGAGGTGGATATGAAGGCTTTTTTGAAAAAATAAAAATGCCTGATTGGGCTCCTGATTACGGACCGCATGTGATGAACGAAAAAAGCGGTGTAACTGTTGTAGGTGCCAGAAATTTTCTGATAGCTTTTAATGTAAATTTAGGTACAACTAACATAGACATTGCAAAGAAAATAGCAAAGGCAATAAGACATTCTTCAGGAGGTTTCAGATACTTAAAGGCGATGGGAGTAGATTTGAAGGAGAGAAATGTTGTGCAAGTTTCAATGAATTTCACAAATTACGAGAAGACGCCATTGTATAGGGTTTTTGAAGTCATCAAAAATGAAGCATCAAGGTATGGTGTAAATATCGTTGGCAGCGAACTTATCGGACTTATACCTGCTAAAGCGCTGTTTGACACTGCTGAGCACTATCTGATGATGGAAAACTTTAGCTATGATAAAGTAATAGAAAATAGAATTTACGAGTAGGTATTCAAGATAAGGGAAATAAGGTATAATTAAGAAAAAGGACAAAGGAGGCATATTTATGTTGGTAAACGAAACTTTAGAAGAGTATGTAAAAGATGTATCGTCTTCAAAGCCTGCACCTGGCGGTGGAAGTGTATCTGCTCTTGTTGCAAGCTTAGGTGTGGCGTTGTCGTCAATGGTCTACAATCTTACAATTGGCAGAAAGTTCTACGATGAGTACGACAGCGATATAAAAGACGAGATTGAAAGCGGACTTAAAATATGCGAAAGGCTTATATCAGAGTTAATGCCTTTAGTAGATGAGGATAAAAAAGCGTACGAAGATGTCATAAAAGCCATCAAAATGCCTAAAAATACTGATGAAGAAAAGGCTTTAAGAAGTCAAAAATTAGATGAAGCTTATTTGAAAGCGATAAATGTGCCACTTAAGTTAGCAAGGCTTTTAAGCGAAGGCTTTGCACCTACTTTGCTTATTGCTCAGTATGGCAATCCAAATGCAATATCAGATGCGGCAGTTGGTGCGCTGCTTTTATTCGCAGGGCTTCAAAGCGCCTATATAAACGTAAAAGTAAATGCTAAATTTTTGAAAGATAAATCATTGGCAGACAGCGCCGTTGAAGAATGTGAGAGTTTGATAAAAAGGTATGAACCTGTAAAAGACGAAATACTTAATACTTCCATAAAAAATTTGTGATAGATAAGGTTTAAATGTAAATGTATTAAAAGGTGAGAAAGAGAGAGAAAATAAGAGAAAATGCCATATAATTTCATGATACAAGCGTAGGAATAGTGTTGTACATAACCATTGTTAGAATTATAATGTTGTTAGATGTCAGACAACAGACGGAAATTGAAAAGCTAAATATTAGAAAAACGATATCAAAAATAGGAGGATGAAGTAATGAAAAAATTACGTGCAGTTCTTTCATTAATGCTGGCATTTGTTTTGACTTTATCACTTTTATCAGGATGTTCTTCAGCTACAAAACAACAACAGTCATCACAATCAAATAATACGACTCAAAATGCGAAGAACAAAGATTTTAAAGTAGGTCTTGTAACAGACGTTGGCGGTATAAATGACCACAGCTTCAACCAATTGGCATATCAAGGGCTTGAAAAAGCTAAAAGTGAGCTTGGTGTTACAGCTAACTTTATTCAATCTAAACAACAGACAGACTACGTCACAAATCTTACACAATTTGCTCAGCAAAAGTACAATTTAGTAATAGCTGTAGGATTCCTTATGAAAGATGCAGTTGAACAAGTATCAAAAGAATTTCCTGATACGAAGTTCTTGATCATCGACTCAGATATTACTGATAGACCTAATGTTGCGTCTGCTACATTTAAGACAGAGCAGTGCGGATACTTAGTAGGTGTAATGGCAGGTCTTATGGAAAAAGAAAAGAATTCAAAGCTTAATGATCAAAACGTCGTTGGCGTTGTAGGAGGAATGCAGATTCCACCTGTTGACAGCTACATTGCAGGTTTCCAACAAGGCGTAAAAGCTGTAAATCCTGATACAAAGGTACTTGTAAGCTACACAGGAAACTTCAACGACCCAGCATCAGGAAAGCAGATGGCTTTGACACAAATAAGCCAAGGAGCAGATATAGTATTCCATGTTGCAGGACAAACTGGTGATGGTGTTATAAATGCTGCTAAAGAAAAGAATGTATACGCAATAGGTGTTGACGCAGACCAAAATTACATGGCTCCTGATACAGTTATGACATCAGCACTTAAAAAAGTTGATGTTGCAACATTTGAAACTATAAAGAATGCTCTTAACAACAACTTTAAGAGTGGTCTCGTGTACTTTGACTTAGCAAATGATGGTGTCGGTTATGCTAAGCCGATAAAAGATGTTCCACAATCTATAATTGATAAAGTTAATGAATATGCTAATAAGATAAAAGACGGTACGATAAAAGTTTCAGATCAAGTACAGAAATAATGGCTAACTTAGGGGCTGACAGAGTTCAGCCCCTTTTTAGGAGGTATGTTAATGAGTGCATTATTAGAAGTTAAAAATATTACAAAAATATTTCCTAAGGTTAGGGCAAATGATGGTGTCAATCTAACTGTAGAAGAAGGAGAAATCCACGCCATCTTAGGTGAAAATGGTGCAGGCAAATCTACTTTGATGAATATTATTTATGGATTGTATAAACCTGACTCTGGCGAATTGAAGCTAAGTGGTGAAACTTTAAATCTAAGTGGTCCCCATGAAGCTATAGAGAAAGGCATTGGAATGGTTCACCAGCATTTCATGCTGATACCGGTTTTGACTGTTGCAGAAAATATAGTCCTTGGTGCTGAACCTGGTGGCATTCCTTACAACAAGAAGAAAGCCAATGAATTGATTCGAGAAATATCAAAAAACTATCATCTTGAAATCGATCCAGATGCAAAAGTGAAAGATTTATCAGTTGGACTTCAACAGAGGGTAGAGATATTAAAAGCATTCTACAGACATGCTAAGCTTCTGATTTTAGATGAGCCTACTGCTATGCTTACTCCACAGGAAACGGAAGAACTGTTTGGAATAATGAGGAGATTAAAAGAACAGGGCATTTCTATCATATTCATCAGCCATAAGCTGGATGAGGTTAAAGAGATTTCTGATAAAGTTACAGTAATGAGAAGGGGTAAGACGGTAGGCACTCTGAATACAAAAGATACAAATGAGCAAGAATTGGCCAATTTGATGGTAGGAAGGGAAGTCGTCCTAAGAGTAGACAAATCAGAATACAAACCGGGCGATGTAGTGCTTTCAGTAAAGGATTTGACTGTTTTAGATGAGCAAAACATTGAAAAAGTGAAAAACGTAAGCTTTGAAATAAGAAGCGGAGAGATATTTGGACTGGCAGGCATTGATGGAAACGGACAGACAGAGCTTATTGAGGCTTTGATGGGTCTTAGACAGATTAAATCAGGTGTCATCAAATATCAAAATAGCGACATTGAAAAATTGCCTACGAGGGAAAGGTACAAGCTTGGCATATCTTATATTCCTCAAGATAGACAGCAGGAAGGGCTTATCATGAAGTTTAGCATTGCAGACAATTTGATATTAAAAGAATACAAAGATAGCCGTTATTCGAAGAATGGTGTCATACAGTATAAAAAGGTATTTGAAAATGCATCGAAAAAGGTTGAAGAATACGACATAAGGCCTACTGATTATACTCTTTTAGCAGGCAACCTTTCAGGTGGCAACCAGCAGAAGATAATCCTTGCAAGGGAAGTCGGTTCAAATCCAAAGCTTTTGATAGCTGTTCAGCCTACAAGAGGAATGGATGTTGGTGCTATTGAATACATCCACAAAAAGCTTTTAGAGCTTAGAGATGGAGGTTCAGCGATACTGCTTGTTTCATTAGAATTAGAGGAGATAATGTCGTTGTCTGACAGAATCGGAGTAATCCATAATGGTGTAATAATGGATATATTGGATGGCAAGTCTGCTACAAGGGAAAAAATTGGACTGCTTATGGCAGGTTCTCAAATTGACTCAAAGGAAGTCGAGGTGTGATCATGAGTAAAGTGTTAAAAAGCATTTATATGCCAATATTAGCTGTTGTAATTGCAATCATTATTGGTTCTATAATAATGTTGGCTACAGGTTTTAATCCAGTAGCTGCGTACGCGTCACTATTTATAGGTGCATTTGGAACACTACCAAATATAGCAAATACACTTGCAAATGCTGTCCCGCTTATCATAACAGGTCTTGGCGTTGCAATAGCATTTAATGCAGGACTTTTCAATATAGGTGCTGAGGGACAGTATTGGATTGGCGCTATTGTAGGCACATGGATAGGCTATTCATTTAAAGGGCTTCCATGGTACATCCATATACCTCTTGCACTTATTGCTGCAATGATCGCTGGAGGATTGTGGGGAGGAATAATTCCTGGATTTGCTAAAGCATATACTGGCGCACATGAAGTCATTACGACTATGATGATGAGCTATGTAGCGATTTATTTTAGCCATTACCTATTAGAGTTTGGACCAATGATGGAAAAAGGTTCTGTGCCTCAATCACCGCTTATCAGAGATTCTGCTGTGATACCTACCATCGTGCCAAACACGCAATTGTCTTATGGCATAGTTATAGCCTTGGTTGCAGCCCTTTTCGTCTACTGGCTTATGTATAAGACTGTCTGGGGATATGAGATGAGAGCCGTAGGGTTTAACCAGAGAGCATCAAAATACGCTGGAATGAATGTCCCTTTTAATATAGTTTTGTCATTGAGTTTAAGCGGCATATTTGCAGGTCTTGCAGGAGCAGTCCAGATTTTAGGCGTTCAGCATAGGCTTTACGATAGCTTCACATCAGGATATGGATATACGGCAATAGTTGTAGCACTGTTGGCAAAAAACAATCCTATCGGCGTCGTATTTTCGGCTCTTTTGTTTGCTGCACTTGGAACAGGTTCCCAATACATGCAGCTTAATGCACAGGTGCCTGGTCAGTTAACAGATGTTATAACAGGTCTTATCATATTCTTTGTTGCTGCAGACAAGATCATTGAATTATTTAAAACCATGTTTAAGAAGCAGAAAAAGGAGGAGTTAGCATCATGAAAGAGATTTTATTAAATCCTCAGTTGTGGTCGGCAACCCTTGCAATGGCAACACCATTGGCGCTGCCAGCCCTTGGAGGAACTTTTTCTGAGAGATCTGGCGTCGTAAATATTGCTATGGAAGGTATAATGCTTATTGCGGCTTTTTTTGCTGTACTATTTGCCCATCTTACAGGAAGCGCATGGCTTGGCTTGTTAGGTGCGGTAATAGTCGGCATGATAGTTGCTGTGATATTTGCTTGGGCTGCAGTAACACTTACTGCTGATCAGGTCATTCTCGGTATGGCAATAAATATATTTGCATCGGGATTTACAGCGTATCTTTTGAATACAATTTTTGGATTTAGCGGTACGCCTACAGATACGCCCATGCTTCCAAATATAGATATTCCGATTATTAAGAATATACCATTTATAGGACAGATATTAAGCGGCAACAGCGTCATAGTGTATTTAATGATAATATTGATATTTGCTTCAGATTACTTCTTATTCCACACTAATCTCGGCTTAAGGATAAGGGCAGTTGGAGAAAATCCTGAAGCGGCTGAAACTGCAGGAATCAATGTAATAAAGTTAAGGTATTTGGGAGTTGCTTTAAGTGGCCTTTTCTCGGCAATAGGCGGTGCATATCTCTCAATAGGCCTTTTAAACAGCTTCAGCACAGACATGTCCAGTGGCAGAGGTTACATCGCTTTGGCAGCTATGATATTTGGTAAATGGACGCCTTTTGGTTCTTTTGGCGCAGCTTTGCTTTTTGGCTTTGCTACTGCTTTGAGCATGCAGCTTCAAAACAGTGCCTTGTCAAAAAATATAATCATGATGCTTCCATATATTCTCACAGTTTTGGCTCTTGTAGGTGTTGGCGGCAAGAGTGTACCACCTGCGGCAGATGGCGTTCCGTATACTCCTAAGAAATGAGGATCAATATGTTAGTGCCTGACAAAAAGCCACTTTATGAATTAGCCTTAAACAAGATGGAGGAGCTTATTAAGACTGGCGTATGGAAGGAAGGCATGAAACTTCCTTCTGAAGCTTCTCTATCGAAAGAATTTGGAATAAGCAGAGCTACACTCAGGGAAGCTATGAGAATAATGGAAGATGAAGGCCTTATAATGAAACAGCAAGGCGTTGGGACATTTGTCAGAAAAAAGCCGATAATTAGAAGTGGGCTTGAGGAGCTTTTTAGCGTCACGTCCCTTATTAAAAGGCAGGGGATGAAGCCTGGCACGAAGGACTTTACTTTCTACAAATTGCCTGCTTTAGAAAGCGAAGCAGAGAAATTAAAACTAAATCCTGGCGAAGAAATTTACAAAGTTGAAAGGGTAAGGACTGCTGATGGTATACCTGTTGTCTACTGTGTAGACAGATTGCCGCATAAAATAGTAGGAGATAATTTTAACGGTTTTGAGGAATCTATGTTTACTTTTTTGGAAAAAGAGCACAGCATAAAGATAACGTACGCTGTATCAAGTATTAAAGTCGTAAAAAATGATGTGATATTGGAGAAAAAGCTTAATATAGGGAAAAATGGTTCGGTTTTGCTTTTAGAGCAAATACACTACGATGAAAACAATAGGCCGATTCTTTTCTCATCAAATTATTTTAATGCGGATAAGTTTGACTTTTACGTCATCAGGAAGCGGGACTGATGGGAGGTATGATGATGGATTACGAAAAGTTGTTGGAGGCTGCAAAAGAGGTGAGGGAAAGTGCTTATGCACCATATTCTAAATTTAAAGTTGGAGCCTGCGTTGTAACAAAAAACGGGAAGATCTACAAAGGATGCAATATCGAAAATTCTTCATATGGACTCACTAATTGTGCCGAAAGAACTGCACTTTTTAGTGCTTACGCAAATGGAGATAGAGAGATAGAGGCGATTGCAGTTGTAGCTGATACAGATGGACCTGTCTCACCTTGTGGCGCATGCAGACAGGTCATGTACGAGTTAGGTGGAGAAGACATGACGGTTATCTTGGGAAACATGAAGGGAGATTTTGTAGTAAAAAAAGCAAAAGATCTTCTGCCGTATGCATTTTCTCTGAAAGATGAAAAATAATATTCGTGATATTTATTTGATATTATTTGTTGAGGGCATTATTGATAGAGGTGATTAAATGGTAAACAGAGTTTTACTTATTGTATTAGATAGCGTTGGAGCTGGTGAAGCGCCAGATGCGCATAAATATGGTGATGTAGGCTCAAACACTCTTGGACACATATGCGATGTGACAGGTATTAGGCTTCCTAATTTAGGCAAATTAGGGCTTGGTAACATACTGCCGCTTAAAAGTGTAGATGCTGATAAGTCTGCGATAGGTGCTTATGGGAAGATGCAAGAACATTCAGCAGGAAAAGACACGACGACGGGGCATTGGGAAATAGCAGGCCTTTGGATAGATAAGGCTTTTCCTACATTTCCAAATGGATTTCCTGATGAAGTGATAAGCAAGTTTGAAGAGAGAATAGGCAGAAAAGTTATAGGAAATAAGCCTGCATCGGGGACAGAGATAATAGAAGAATTGGGAGAAGAGCATGTAAAAACTGGTTATCCGATAGTTTATACATCGGCGGACAGCGTTTTCCAAATTGCTGCCCATGAAGGCGTTATACCTTTAGATGAACTTTACAGGATGTGTGAGATAGCCAGAGAAATACTGACAGGTGACTATGCAGTAGGCAGAGTCATAGCAAGGCCTTTTGTTGGGGAAGCTGGGAATTTTGTTAGAACGGAAAACAGAAGGGACTTTTCCTTAAAGCCATTTAGCCCTACTATATTGGATAAGTTAAAAGACGCGGGGCACGAGGTTTTTGCGATAGGAAAGATTGAAGATATTTTTGCGGGATGCGGTATAACAGGGAAGGACCATTCTACAAATAACAAAGATGGTATAATAGCGACTTTAAATGCTTTGGATAAAGTCAAAGAAGGGCTTATTTTCACAAATTTAGTTGATTTTGATATGCTTTATGGGCATAGAAACAATCCTTACGGATACGCAGATGCCCTAAAATATTTTGATGACCATCTTCCTGAAATAGTCTCAAAGCTTAAAGATGATGATTTGCTTATTATTACAGCAGATCATGGAAATGATCCTACAACGGCCAGCACAGATCATTCAAGAGAGTACGTGCCGCTTTTGGTGTACAACCGCAGATTTACACATGGTAAAGATTTAGGCATAAGACAGACATTTTCTGATATTGCTGCAACAATAGCGGAAATATTTAATGTTGATGGTACTGGTCATGGAACTTCATTTCTTAGTGAATTGCCATTTTGATAAGGAGGATCTTTTATGAGAATGTACGACCTTATAATGAAAAAGAGGGATGGAGGCACTTTTACAAAAGATGAGATAGATTTTATCATATCTTCATATACAAAAGACTATATACCTGATTATCAGATGAGCGCTCTTTTAATGGCCATATACTTTAACGGCATGACGAATGAAGAGACAGCCCACATGACAATGGCTATGGCTCATTCTGGCGATGTGCTTGATTTATCGGAAATAAAAGGGATTAAGGTAGATAAACATTCTACTGGCGGTGTTGCAGATACTACTACTTTAGTTTTGGCACCTCTCGTAGCAGCGTGCGGTGCACCTGTTGCGAAAATGTCTGGAAGGGGACTGGGGCATACTGGTGGTACGATAGATAAGCTTGAATCGATACCGGGCATGAGGGTTGAACTAAGTGAACAAGAATTTATAGACAATGTGAATAAATACGGCATAGCTGTCGTAGGGCAATCCAGCAATCTGACGCCGGCCGATAAGAAGCTTTACGCTTTAAGAGATGTAACTGCCACAGTCGATTCGATACCACTTATAGCAAGCTCTATAATGAGCAAGAAGATTGCGTCTGGTGCTGATGGAATTGTGCTGGATGTAAAAGTGGGCCGCGGTGCCTTTATGAAGGACATAGAAAGCGCCAAAAAGCTTGCAAATCTCATGGTTGAGATAGGCAATTCCGTTGGAAGAAAGACAGTGGCACACGTTACAAATATGGATGAGCCATTGGGACTTGCTATTGGCAATTCATTGGAGGTAGTAGAAGCTATTGATGTTTTAAAAGGAAATGGTTCGAAGGACCTTATCGATGTGTGCATGGTTTTAGGTGCTGATATGCTTACAATTGCTGGTGTTGCAAAAGACACCGATGAAGCAAAGATGATGATGGAAGAAGCTTTGACAAGTGGAAAGGCTTTGCAAAAATTTAGGGAATTCATAAAAGCTCAAGGTGGAGATGAAAGGATAGTAGATGATCTTTCATTGCTGCCACAGGCTAAATACGTTGAACCGTGGATTGCTGATGAAGATTTGTATATAAAAGATTTGTACGCATTAGATTTAGGGCTTATAGCTATGAGATTAGGTGCTGGAAGATCTACAAAAGAAGACACCATAGATCTATCGGTTGGTATAATGTTAGGCGGAAAAATAGGCGACTTTATAAAGAAAGGCCAACCTATCGCTACAGTATATGCTAATGATAAAAACAAACTGGATTGGGCGATGAATGAAATCAAAAAATATATATTAGTATCTGATCAATATGTGGAAAGGCCTCAATTGATTTACATGTAAAATTCCTCAATGAGGAATTTTTTTTTGCAATCATTTAATATTTTACAATTAATGCCGATATAGTAGTCAAAAGGTTTTATCTATGGAGGGGTGTAAATGACAAAAACATTAAGGGGCGAACTCATAAGAGCATTTGTAGTAATCGGTATTTTGCTTTTGGTATTATCTTTTACAGTAAATCTTGGAATGATAAACACAAAAAACAACATCAACAATTTAAAAAAGTTTGTCATTAACCAAGTGCTTTACATTTCAAATTCACAGGTGCAGTTGGCGCAGTACAGCAGTGTCCTTCTCAATGATGTAAATAATTACACGATGGGTCAAAGCACCAAAAGCGCTTTAAGGACAGATTTAAGCAATATAACCCAAAACGTAAACAGTCTTGGAAACGCTTTAGACGATTTTAAAGGCACTAATATATACAACCAGCTAAAGTCAGACGTAGATGGCATCAATGACAGCATAAAAAATATTAGTTCCGCGATAGACAGCTTAAATGAAAAGTACATACTTGATCAAGACAGCGATAAGACCTTGAAGGTAAGCTATTATGCGACACAAATACAAAATAACATGACAGACTTTAGCAATAAGTATTCGCAGGGCTTTTTGCCAATGTTTAACGATATGATATCGCAAAATGACAGGACATTTAAGATGTCCATCGCAATCAGCGTAGTGATAATAATTGTGATAATTATTTACTCGCTGATAACCGTAAGGAGATTGAGAAAGCTTTCGAGGCTTATAAACAGCGAAGTAAATAAATCGATGGAGCATTCTGAAAAGGTTCTCGATTCTTCGATACATCTTAAGAAGATGGCAGAGGAGAACACTGGAAACATCAAAATGTCAAGAGACGGAATTGAGCAGCTTACCGAAAGCATCAACACTATTGCAGAAAATGCCAATGAAGTGGCTATGTCTATATCAAATGTATCTGAGGTTAATGAAGAGTTGGCAAGATCTTCTGACACGCTGCTAAATGACATGAATAGCGCTATATCAAAGATAAGAGAAATAGAGGAAAATGTAAAAAGTCAAGGCGATGTTGTGAGAAATCTCATAAATACGTTGAATCAGAGCCTTAAAAATTCAAAAGCCAATTCCAATGAGCTAAAAGAGTTGGACAAGAAGATGGGTGGAATAAAAGAGATACTGTCGGCCATATCAGAGATAGCCGATCAGACGAATTTATTGTCCTTAAACGCTGCTATAGAAGCCGCAAGAGCTGGAGAATATGGAAAAGGCTTTGCAGTTGTGGCGGATGAGATAAGAAAATTGGCTAAACAGTCTACAGATAGCGTCGTAAAAATAAGCGAAATAATAGAGAACATAACCAGCTACACAGGTGTGACAATTGACAGTGTAATAAGCGACATAGACAATTCAGCTAAAGCAGCAACCGAAGTCAACAAAGTCTTAGACATATTTAACGATGTAAAGAAAGCATTTGACGAGATCTCTATGGTTATTGGGAACATATCCAGTGTGACTTCTGAAACTGCTGCAAGCTCTGACAAGACTTTGAATGCTGTAAAGAGCGTCATGGGCGCATCACAAAACATATCAGCGCAAGTAGAGGAGCTTTTGGCGTCTTCTGAGCAACTTTTGGATATTATAAACAGAGTAGACGAAAATAACACAAAGAACTTGGACTATGTAAATAATCAGGTTGCGTTTACAGAGGAGCAAAAAGCCAATATGGAGAGCATAACAAAAGTAGTCAAAAAGTTATGAGTGTTTTACATTTTCATAAATATTTGGTATAATTGCATTAGAAGGCGTGTAACTCTTGTTGAGGCATTAGCCGGTGAGGTTTTATTACCTTGCCGGCTATTATTTTTTAGGAAGAAAGGATGGTAATTTATGAAGAGAATTTTTGAGCTAACATCAAGCGACATCATGAACATGACAGGCAGAGAATTGCTTGAAACGATACGGCTATCTGAAGGAAGGACTGTCATGGCAGAGACGATAGTGACTTTTCCGACGCCGATTTATGGTGTATCAAATCCAGAGTTGGCGGCAGCATTTGGCGCAGATCTAATAACGCTAAACTTTTTTGATTTTAAAAACCCGTTTATATTCGGAATTGACGATCTTGATGTAAATATCTCTAAAGGATTTGGAGAGATAGGAGTACTTGCAGAAAGAGCATTAAAGAATTCAAATGATCCAAATTACATCAAGAAATTAAAAGATATAACGGGTAGGATAATTGGTGTCAACATAGAACCTGTTCCTGATGATGTCCAATATGTAGAAGGCAGGAAATTAAACAAGGAAAACCTTGAAAAGGTTAAATTTTATGGTTTTGACTACATTATGATAACCGGAAATCCAAATACGGGAGTAAGCGCTGAAACGATTGTAAATGGCATTGAGATGGCTCGAAACTTATTGGGCGACGACATGATGATAATTGCTGGCAAAATGCACGGTGCAGGGTCAGGCAACATATACGATCCACAATTGCTTGAAAAGTTTGTCAAAGCTGGTGCTGACTGCATACTCATACCTGCACCTGGAACTGTTCCGGGCATTGATTTGACTACAGCAAAAAAGATGATTGATGTCGTACACGATGCAGGTGCATTGGCACTTAGTGCTATTGGCACATCTCAAGAAGGATCTCAAAAAAGTGTAATTGAGAACATTGCGCTGCAATCCAAGATGGCTGGCAGTGATATACAGCATATAGGCGATGCTGGATTCACACCTGGCATAGCAACGCCAGAAAACATAATGGCTTTGTCTGTTGCCATAAGAGGTGTAAGGCATACGTATAGAAGGATGGCATATTCAATAAAAAAATAGGTATTGACAAGATATGCAATGTGATGTATAATTGTATTGTAAACGAATAAATGATGATTTCAGCGTGTTACTGGTAAAGCAGGCATGAGCTGGTTAGGTTTTGATACCTTGCCAGCTCTTTTTTATGCCAAAAAAATTTAAGGAGGTATAGTAAATGAAAGGATTAGGTAACTTACAAAAGCTTGGCAAAGCCTTGATGCTTCCAATAGCAGTTTTACCTGCTGCTGCATTGCTTTTAAGGCTTGGAGCAAAGGATGTTTTCAACATTCCGTTTATCACAAATGCTGGCGGAGCTATATTTGACAACTTGCCGCTTATCTTTGCGATAGGCATAGCAATAGGCTTTGCTGGCGGCGATGGAGTTGCTGGTCTTGCAGCTACTGTCGGATATTTGGTATTGACGAAAGGTGCAACGACTATAAATAAAGACATAAACATGGGCGTTTTAGGCGGTATCCTTATAGGTATCATAGCTGGTTATTTGTACAATAGGTACCACGACGTAAAATTGCCCGATTTCTTAGGTTTCTTTGGAGGCAAGAGATTTGTCCCCATAATTACGTCATTGGCAGCTTTGGTATTGGCTTTTGCTGCAGGTTATGTATGGCCGCCAATACAAAACGTCATATACGCGTTAGGAAAGTGGATAATAAGCGCAGGCGCATTTGGCGTATTTATCTATGGAGTATTGAATAGGTTGCTTATTCCAGTTGGACTTCATCATGTTATTAATAGCCTCGTTTGGTTTGTATTTGGGTCGTTTAAATCTGCATCTGGCGCAGTTGTAACTGGTGATTTAAATAGATTTTACGCAGGAGATCCAACTGCCGGTAGATTTATGACAGGCTTCTATCCTATAATGATGTTTGCACTGCCTGCAGCGGCACTTGCTATGGTGATGGCTGCTAAGCCAAAGAACAGAAAAGCAGTATCTGGTATCATGATTTCAGCGGCACTTACGGCTTTCCTCACAGGTATAACAGAGCCAATTGAATTTGCTTTCATGTTTTTAGCACCTGTTTTGTACGTTGTACACGCAATTTTAACAGGTTTGTCGCTGGCAATAACGTATTTGCTTGGAATAAGGATGGGCTTTGGATTCTCTGCAGGTCTTATAGACTATATCCTAAGCTTTGGAATATCATCTAAACCGCTGCTTTTATTGCTGATAGGAATAATTTACGCTGTTGTTTACTTCGTTGTTTTCTACTTCCTCATCGTCAAATTGAATTTGCCTACACCAGGAAGGCTTGATGAGGATACGGATGAAAGTAACGAGCAATTGTCAAGTTCTGACATAGGTGAGATGGCTCAAAATTATTTAGCTCTTTTAGGAGGAGCTGGCAACATCGTATCTTTGGAGTCATGCATCACAAGGCTTCGTTTAAGCGTCAAAGATGACACTGTCATAAACGACGATGAACTTAAAAAAGCTGGAGCGAATGGCGTTATAAGGATGGGCAAAGGAGCATTACAAGTTATCGTTGGCACAAAGGCAGATTTAATAGCACAAGAGATGCAGAAACGTATGAAGAAAAAATGATCATTAGCGGCCTCTATGGCCGCTTAAAATATATTTTACTATTAACAATAAATTATATATTATTATTTTATGCACAATATTATTGAAAGGATTGGTTCTTATGTTCAATATATTTAAGAAGAAATTTATAGGCGAAACAATAGTATCACCATTTAACGGAAAAGTGATAAATATTGAAGATGTTCCTGATCCAGTATTTTCAGGAAAAATGGTTGGAGATGGTGTCGCCATTGAGCCTAAAGACGGCGTAGTGTATTCGCCTGTAGATGGGGAAGTAATTCAACTTTTTCCTACGAAACACGCCATAGGCATAAGATCATCTGGTGGACTTGAAATTTTGATTCACATTGGCATGGATACGGTAGAGATGAAAGGCGATGGATTTGAAAGCCTTGTTAAAGAAGGAGAAGAAGTCAAAGCAGGTGATAAGCTTATAGTGTTTGATATTGACAAGGTAAAGGAAAATCATCCTATCATAAGTCCTGTAATTATTACGAATATGGAACTTGTAGATAAGATGAAGAAAAGAGAAAGCGGTGTCACAGTTGAAGGAGGAAAAACTGAAATAATGAAAATAAACTTAAAATGACATATAGAAATTTTAGGAGGGGAGGGTAATGTTCACTGCTTTAAAGGTATTAAATAACAATGTCGTAATGGCTTGTGATGAAAAGAATGTAGAGTGTATAGTTGTAGGAAAAGGTATAGGATTTTCTAAAAAGCCAGGTGATGTGATAAATGAAAGAATTGAAAAAGTCTATTATCTGCAGGAGAAAGCCAATGTTATGAAGTTTTCAGAATTGCTTGATAATATAAGAGATGAAGTTATTGGAATATCTGAGGAACTCATAGCATACGCTGAAAGTGTTAAAGGGCGAAAATTGAATGAACACATCCACATTGCGCTGCCTGATCATATAGCATTTGCCATTGAAAGAATAAAAGGTGGAATAGACATAAAGAACCCTTTTAATCAAGAAATAAGTGCTCTTTACAAAGATGACTATAAAATAGCACTTAGGGCTATAGATTTAATAAACGACAGGCTAAACGTAAGGCTTCCTGAGGATGAGGCGGGATTTATTGCGCTGCATCTTCATGCGGCATTTGAAAATTCTGGTGTGTCAGTCACTATGAAAAACACGAGGCTTGTTTCGGAGCTTGTGAAAAGTATTGAAGAAATGATAGGCAGAAAGATTGAGACTGATTCTATTGATTACTTAAGGCTTATTACACACTTAAAATTTGCAGTAGACAGAATAGAAAGAGGTATGCCGATTTCAAATGAACTTCTTCTGCCGATAAAGCGAAAATTTAAGAAAGCTTATAAGATAGCTGCAACCATTGCCAAACTCATCGGAAATTCATTAGGTATGAATGTGCCTGAAGATGAAATAGGTTATTTAGCCATACACATACAGAGATTGATGAATGATGTGCAAAAGCCAGATTAGTACGTATAATCTGGCTTTTGCAATTTTAAATATAAAAAATTGCAAAAACTATTGACTTTATTTCTTTATATGAATAAAATATATACATAAGTTTCTTTGATTTAAGAAGGGGGAAGTTCGATGAAATTCAAAAAAGAGGATGGTAAATTGTACCTCGTCGATACAACACTGAGAGATGGAGAACAAACAGCCGGTGTTGTTTTTGCTAATAGTGAAAAAATCAGGATTGCGAAAATGTTAGATGAAATTGGCGTGCATCAACTTGAAGTCGGAATTCCAACGATGGGCGGAGATGAGAAAGAGACTATTGCAAAAATTGCAAAACTTGGACTTAATGCCAGTATAATGGCATGGAACAGAGCTGTTGTAAATGATGTGAAAGAATCGTTAGAATGCGGTGTTGATGCTGTTGCGATTTCGATCTCGACTTCAGATATACACATAGAACACAAGCTTAGAACTTCAAGGCAGTGGGTTTTGGATCACATGACAAGCGCAGTTGAATTCGCCAAAAAAGACGGTGTCTACGTTTCTGTAAATGCAGAGGATGCGTCCAGGACAGATATGGACTTTCTCATAGAGTTTGCAAGGTGTGCAAAACAAGCAGGTGCAGACAGGTTGAGATTCTGCGATACTGTTGGCATATTGGATCCTTTTAAGACATACGACATCATAAAAAAGATTAAAGAAGCCATAGATATAGATATTGAGATGCATACGCATAACGATTTTGGAATGGCGACGGCAAACGCTCTTGCCGGTTTTAAAGCTGGTGCTAACTTTATAGGCGTCACTGTAAATGGCCTCGGTGAAAGGGCAGGAAATGCAGCATTAGAGGAAGTAGTGATGGCACTAAAGCATGTATATAAGTACGACATCAATATAGACACAAAAAGGTTTAGAGAGATTTCAGAGTATGTGTCTACAGCATCTGGAAGGCAACTGCCGTCGTGGAAGGCGATTGTTGGCACAAATGTGTTTGCACACGAGTCGGGAATTCACGTTGATGGAGCTCTTAAAGATCCTCACACGTATGAAATATTCGACCCAGATGAAGTAGGTCTTGAAAGACAGATTGTGATAGGCAAGCATTCAGGTACAGCAGCGCTAATAAACAAATTCAAAGAGTACGGAAGGGTATTGCCTGAGGAGGAAGCAAAAGAACTTTTGCCTTATGTGAGAAGTTTGTCTATTCAGCTTAAAAGGCCGCTTTTTGACAAAGAATTGATATATCTTTATGAGGAGCACATATCTAAGATTAAGGCAATTTAATTAGAGGGGGATGACAAGTGAATTTAACGCAAAAAATTTTGAGGAAGCATTTGGTGGAAGGAGAACTTGTAAAAGGACAGGAGATCGCTATTAAGATAGATCAGACACTGACGCAGGATTCTACAGGAACTATGGCTTATCTGGAGTTGGAGGCTTTAGGAGTGGACAAAGTGAAGACGGAGCTTTCTGTCGCTTATGTCGATCATAACATGCTGCAGGAAGGTTTTGAAAATGCAGATGACCACAAATACATCCAGACTGTTGCTGCGAAGCATGGAATATACTTCTCAAGGCCAGGCAATGGTATTTGCCATCAAGTCCATCTTGAGAGATTTGGCAAACCGGGTAAGACGCTTTTAGGGTCTGACAGCCATACGCCTACAGGCGGTGGCATAGGTATGCTGGCCATTGGTGCTGGAGGACTTGATGTGGCATTGGCTATGGCTGGTGAGCCCTACAGGTTGGTTATGCCAGAAGTGATCAATGTTAGACTTACTGGAAAATTAAAACCATGGGTGTCATCGAAAGACATCATACTTGAGCTTTTAAGAAGGCTTACTGTAAAAGGCGGGGTTGGAAAGGTATTTGAGTACACAGGAGATGGAGTTGCAACACTGTCCGTTCCTGAAAGAGCTACCATTACAAATATGGGAGCCGAATTAGGAGCGACTACATCTATATTTCCGTCTGATTTCCGCACTTATGAATTTTTAAAAGCCCAAAAGAGAGAAGACGACTTTGAAGCACTGCTGCCAGACGACGATGCCGAGTATGATGGCGTCATAGAAATCAATCTTGATGAATTAGAGCCGATGGTGGCATTGCCTCACAGTCCAGACAATGTAATAAAAGTGAAAGATGCAGGAAAGCTTAAAGTCGATCAAGTGGCAATTGGATCTTGCACAAACTCGTCCTACATGGACATGATGAAAGTAGCGGCCATATTAAAAGGTGGTCTTATCGCAGAAGGAGTAAGCTTAGTCATATCTCCTGGTTCAAGGCAAGTTTTAAACATGCTTGCAAAAAATGGCGCATTATCAGACATGATTTCGGCTGGCGCCAGAATTTTAGAGACAGCCTGTGGTCCATGTATAGGCATGGGTCAGGCTCCTGCTACAAATGCCATATCACTTAGGACCTTTAATAGGAATTTCTATGGAAGGTGTGGCACAAAGTCAGCGAAAGTGTATTTGGTAAGTCCTGAAGTAGCTGCTGCATCGGCATTGGCTGGCTATCTCATAGATCCGAGGGAGTTAGGAGAAGAAATCAAGATACAGATGCCGAGTGAATTTTTTGTGAATGACAATATGATAATAAAGCCGCCTGTGAATGCAGATGAATTTGATGTTGTAAGAGGCCCGAACATAAAGCCTTTCCCTATCAATACGCCCCTTGCGGATATTGAAAAAACCGTTTTGATAAAGGTGGGCGATGACATCACGACAGACCATATTATGCCGTCTAATGCTAAGCTTTTGCCGCTTAGATCTAATATTCCAGAGCTTTCAAAGCACTGCTTTGAGACGATAGATCCTGATTTTTCTAAAAGAGCTTTAGAAAATGGTGGAGGCATAATAGTTGGCGGAAATAATTATGGCCAAGGTTCCAGCAGGGAGCACGCCGCTTTGGCGCCGCTTCAACTTGGAGTGAAAGCAGTAATAGCAAAGTCGTTTGCAAGAATACACAAGGCAAACCTCATAAATAGCGGAATTCTGCCTTTAACATTTGTAAGTGAAGATGATTATGACAAGATCGATGAAGGCGATGTGCTTAAGATTGAAGGTGCTGTAAATCAAGTCAAGTCAAAAGGCAAGATCGTCGTTAAGAATGTGACGAAAGGTTATGAATTTGAAGTAGATCTGGATGTCAGCGACAGAAATCGGGAAATTCTAATAGAAGGTGGACTCATAAATTACGTGAGAAAAAAAGATAAGGTTTGATGAAAAAGCATGCTGCGGCATGCTTTTTTTAGTAAGCTCTTTGGTATATAATAAAGATATATGCGAAAGAGGGGTATTTCTGATGGAAAATGAAAGGCTTAAAAAGCAGATAGAATTTTTGAAAGAGATAGACAAGCTAAAGCAAGTATTTAGGCAGACGCTTCTTATGGATGGCACGCGCCATGAGAACGACGCTGAGCATTCTTGGCATCTTGCAATGATGGCGTTACTCCTTTCTGAATACGCTTCTGAAAAGATAGATATAAGCCATGTGATTAAAATGGTGCTTGTACATGATATTGTAGAGATTGATGCTGGTGACACATTTGTATACGATGAGAAAGGTTACGAAGACAAAGCAGAAAGAGAGAAAAAAGCGGCAGAGAGGATATTTAATATTTTGCCTGAAGATCAGGCAGACGAGATAAAGGCCTTGTGGGAAGAATTTGAAGAACGCAAAACTGAAGATGCAAAGTTCGCATCTGCTCTTGATAGGTTGCAGCCTATAATACATAATTACTATACAAATGGACATTCGTGGAAACAGCATGGGGTAAAAAGCTATCAAGTTCTTGAAAGGAATAAAATAGTCAGCGAGATAGCGCCAGAATTATGGCAGTTTATTAACGATATATTGGAAGATGCCATAAATAAGGGATATATTGAAAGATAATTATAAGCTTTGATAAATATTAAGGACATAGGAGGTCAATTTGATGTCGGTTTTTGATGTATTGAAAGAGAGAAATTTTATACAACAGATGACGCATGAAGATGAAATCAAAGAATTGCTTGAAAAAGAGAAAGTTACTTTTTACATAGGGTTCGACCCAACAGCAGATAGCCTACATGTAGGACATTTTTTGCAACTTATGGTTATGGCTCACATGCAAAGAGCAGGCCACAGACCTATTGCTTTAATTGGCGGTGGCACTGCCATGATAGGCGATCCGACTGGCAAGACAGATATGAGAAAGATGCTTACAAAGGATGAAATAGACCACAATGCCGAAGCTTTTAAAAGGCAAATGAGCCGCTTTATAGATTTTTCAGATGGGAAAGCGATACTTGCCAATAATGCTGACTGGCTTTTAAACCTTAACTATGTGGAGTTTTTAAGAGACATAGGAGTACATTTTTCTGTAAATAAGATGCTTACAGCGGAATGTTTCAAGACAAGACTTGAAAGAGGACTTTCTTTTTTAGAGTTTAATTACATGCTTATGCAGGCGTACGATTTTCTTATGTTAAATAAAGAGTACGGCTGTGTGCTTCAGATGGGTGGAGACGATCAGTGGTCAAACATATTGGCAGGTGTCGATCTCATAAGAAGAAAAGAAGGAAAACAGGCTTACGGCATGACATTTACTCTGCTTACAACAAGTGAAGGGAAGAAGATGGGTAAGACTGAAAAGGGAGCTATTTGGCTTGATGCTGATAAGACGCCGCCGTATGATTTTTATCAGTATTGGCGAAATATAGATGATTCAGATGTTGAAAAATGTCTCTCACTATTGACATTTTTGCCTATGGATGAAGTGAGAAGACTTGGTTCTTTAAAGGACAAGGAAATAAATGAAGCCAAAAAAGTTTTGGCGTATGAAGTTACAAAACTTGTACACGGTGTTGATGAGGCCGAAAAAGCGAAAAAGGCGGCGGAAGCCTTGTTTGAAGGCAGAGGGGATTTAAGCAATGTGCCTACATCGACGATTACAAGCGACATGTTAGGCTCAAATTTACTGGATGTGCTTGTAAAGACTGGCATAATTCCTTCAAAGAGCGAAGGAAGGAGGCTTATTACTCAAGGTGGGCTTTACGTAAATGATGAAAATGTAAAAGACGTAAATGCCGTAGTGACAGAAGACATGTTTAAGGAAGGGTACATGATTTTAAGACGAGGGAAGAAGTCTTACAACAAGATAATCCTTACATGATGTATGGCGTACATAAGTGTGCGCCATATTTTTTTATAAATTTTATAATTTATTAATTATTACTTATTTGTAAAATATTATATAATTATACATGGGATAAAAGGGGTGGACATTGTGAAAAAATTTATAATTTCTGTACTTGTGATGATAGCTGCATTTTTTATATCGTATGAGATGACAATGGGCAAAAACGGCATCATACAAGAAACCTCGAAAGTTGGCAATGATAGTTTAAAGCAGGTAGAATCGGTAGATGATAAAAATGTAAATAATTCTCCTATAAAAATTACCATAAGCGCTGCAGGCGATACGACGCTGGGATCTGATGAAAGTTTTGGTAAAGAGTACACATTTGATGCAGAGTTTCAAAATCACAGTGGCGATTACGGATATTTTACCCAATATGTAAGAAGCGTTTTTGCAAATGATGACCTTACAATAGTCAATTTAGAGGGCACGTTGACGAATGCCTCAAAAGAGGCCTACAAAGAGTACAAGTTTAGAGGCGATCCGCTTTATGTAAATATACTAAAAGATGGAGGCATTGATGCTGTAAATTTGGCTAATAATCACTCTTTTGACTATGGAAGGCAAGGATTTGATGATACAGTTTATAACCTTAAAAAAGCAGGCATAGGCTATTTTGGATATGGGTACAAGTATATAAAAGATGTAAAAGGAATAAAAGTCGGAGTTTTAGGTTATACAGGTTGGAGTTTTCCTGAAGACTTGAAAAAGCAAATAAAAGAAGATATTCAGGATATAAGAAAGCAAACCAATTTAGTCATCGTATGTTTTCACTGGGGTGATGAGGGGAAATACTATCCAAATAAGACACAGGTGGCATTAGGACATTATGCAGTTGATGAAGGAGCGGATCTTGTTCTGGGCACACATCCTCATGTAATTGAAGGCATAGAAAAGTACAATGGCAAGTACATAGTCTATTCTTTAGGCAATTTCATCTTTGGTGGCAATAGAAATCCTTCAGACAAAGACGCATTTATATTTCAACAGACTTTCACATTTGATGATTCAAAAAGACTAATCGGTTCATCAAACGTGAATTTAATACCTATATCCATATCGTCTGTTAAAGAGCGGAATGATTTTACACCTGTCATATTAGAAGGCAGCGAAAAAGAAAGGGTATTAGAAAAGATTGAGGATCTATCAAACGGGATTAAATAAAATAAGAGAGCAATGTATTGAAATTACACTACTCTTTTTAAATTTTTAGCCTTTTAGAGGTCTATTTTTTTCATCAACAAATACGACCTTTGGTTTGTAAGTTTTAGCTTCTTCATCATCCATCAGCGCATATGAAATTATGATTATAATATCACCGGGGAGGCAAAGTCTTGCAGCAGCACCGTTTAAGCATACAATGCCTGAATCTTCTTCTCCTTCTATGACATACGTTTCGAATCTTGCTCCGTTGTTGTTATTTACGATTTGCACTTTTTCCCCAGGCAGAATGTCGGCAAGATCCATTAATCTCTTGTCAATAGTTATAGAGCCCATGTAGTTTAAATTTGCATCTGTGACAGTTGCTCTGTGAATTTTTGATTTCATCATAAATCTCTGCATTATTTATCAACACTCCATAATAGATTGTCAATCAATCTTGTATTTCCTATATAACACGCAATTGCAATCAATGCTTTATCGCCTATAGTGTTTAGGTCATCCAGTGTATCGGGATGGACACATGAGACATATTGTACTTTGCATTGCGGCTCATTTTCTAAAGTCTTTCTCACAGCATCTAATATTTTTTCTGCACTTCGTTCACCAGCTGCGAGGAGTTTTTCTGCTTCTTTTAGTGACTTGTTTAAAATTAGTGCTGCACGTCTTTCATCATGTGTCAAGTAAGTATTACGTGAACTTAAAGCTAATCCATCTTTATCCCTTACTATAGGCGATGCGATGATTTCGACTGGAATATTTAAGTCTTCCACCATCTTCTTTATTACAGCTACTTGCTGAGCATCCTTTTGGCCGAATACAGCTATATCTGGCGTAAATATATTAAAAAGTTTTGCCACTACAGTGCATACGCCGTCGAAATGTCCTGGTCTATATGCACCGCAAAGCTTGTCTGTGATTTTCCTTACGGTTATTGTCGTAAGCCTTTCATTTGGATACATTTCTTCTACTGATGGTGTAAAGACAAGGTCACAACCATTTTCTTCTAATAATTTCAGATCTCTTTCAATATCTCTTGGATATTTGTCATAATCTTCGTTTGGGCCAAATTGAATGGGGTTTACAAATATGCTGGCACATACGAAGTCCGAATTTTCTTTAGCTTTCTTTATGAGGGAAAGGTGCCCTTCATGAAGGTAACCCATTGTTGGAACAAGTCCTATCTTTTTATTTTGACTCTTTTGCGACTTTATTATTTCTCTTATATCTTTTATTTTGTCAACGACCATCATTTTCCATCACTCTTTCTATTAGCAAATGAATATTCTTCGGTTGGGAAGGATTGGCTTTGGACATCGGCTATATAGCTTCCTACAGCATCTTTTATTATTTGACTGATGTTTGCATACTGTTTTACAAATTTTGGTTTGTGCCCCTGTGTAAGCCCCAGCATATCGTGAAGTACAAGTATCTGACCATCACAATATTGCCCTGCTCCGATGCCTATTGTAGGTATTGACAGAGATTCAGTGATTTCTTTTGCCAAATCCATCGGTACGCATTCTAAGACAAGAGCGCAGATGCCGGCGTCTTCTAATGATTTTGCATCACTTTTTAACTTTGATGCTGCTTTATCATCCTTGCCTTGCACTTTATATCCGCCTAATTGATTTACAGATTGAGGTGTGAGGCCTATATGGCCTACTACTGGAATGCCAGCGTTTACGATTGCCTTTACTGTTTCAGCTATTTCGATGCCACCTTCCAGTTTTACGGCTTGTGCGCCTCCTTCAGCTAAGAGGCGAGCGGCATTTTTAAGCGCATCTTCTTTAGATATGTTGTAAGACATGAAAGGCATGTCAGCCACAACAAAAGCGTTTTTTGCTGCTTTTGTGACAGCTTTTGTGTGGTGTACCATGTCATCCATTGTGACTGGTATGGTGCTTTCATATCCTAATACTGCCATGCCGAGGGAGTCGCCTACAAGTATAAAGTGAACACCGCATTCGTCCAATATTCTTGCTGTGGGATAGTCATAAGCTGTCAATGCAGTTATCTTTATGCCATCTTTTTTGAGCCTTTTTAATGTAGATACTGTTATTTTATCATTCATTAAATATCTCCTCCAATTCCGCTGTTTTTTCATCACTTGAGTCTTTAAAAAATTTTATTGTGGCATTTCCCATGGCTTTATATAGCTTTAAAATATCGCCGTCTTTTATGTTTTCTACGTGCTTTTTGACTGTTTCTATGTCACATCTGGCGATTGGACCTGACAGCGATGCGTCACATCCTTTTTCATTTATGTTCTTTAAAGTTCCATTTATAAGCGGCAAAATGAGATCTGGATATTTCTCTATTGAAAATCCAGAAGCTTTTAAAAGTTCATTGGCAGTTTTTACAAGTGTAACAAGATAATTTGATGCCATGACGCATGCTGCGTGATAAAGGGGCTTGTTAATGCCATCTATCACTATTGGCTTTGCTCCTATTGCCTTTACGATATTTATTCCTGCGTTTATGGCAATATCATCGCCTTCAATTGTAAAGTAGCTTTCGGGAAGCAGAGAGACTGCAGCTTCTATTGATGGGCATGTTTGAACAGGATGCATGATCATCGTGTGTCCATATTCTTTAAGAGGTTTTAATACATCAATAGAGATTGAGCCACTTAAGTGCACAAAGATTTTATTGTTTATAGTTGATTTGTGCTTTAGGATTTCTTCAACGATGGATTTTATACAATCGTCTTTTGTGCTTATTATGATCACATCTGACGCAATTATGATGTCTTCGTATTTTGAAAAAGCGGTAGAATCTGTAAGTGATGCTGCATTCAATGATGAATTTACACTTCGGCTTAGATACCCAGAGATTTTTATTGTAGAATGTGACAATAAAATACCTAAACCTGTGCCTATTTTTCCTGCACCTATGAAACCTACTTTCACTTAAACAACACTCCCTTCAAATGTGGGAGATAACAAAAAAACCTTCCGTACGGAAGGCGCAATACACCATTTTATCTCCCGTCCCGGTCATATGATCCTGGCGAGGCATAAACTTTTGAAATTTTAACATCATGTATGGTTCCACTATGGATACCATCATAATAAAAATAGCACTTTGATTCAATAAAGTCAAGAAAATTTGATTGACTTAAGACTTACATGGCAAAATTTCATCTAATATAATAGAGAATTTATTGATTGTGCCCAAGGAAAATGGTAAGATTTAATTGTAAAATACGGATTTAAAATTTAGAATATTACGAATGATTCTGTCGTTAGGAAGTGTTAGTTTGAGTAAAATAGATAAAAAATTACTTTTTGACAATAATGATGAGATTGGGGCAATAGCGAAAAAATTTAATTTAAAGCTTTTAATTTTGTTTGGCTCTTATGCTAAGGGCTTAAATCATGAAAACAGCGATATAGACCTGGCCTTTGAAAGTTATAAAGTATTATCATATGATGAAGAGATGAATTTGCTTTTAAATTTATCTTTGTATTTTAGAACTGAAAAAGTGGATCTTGTAAATATTAAAAAGGCTGATCCATTGCTTTTGTATCAAATTGCAAAATATGGGAAACCCCTTTACGGCTCATCAGAGGAGTTTGTAGAATTTAAGTGTTATGCATCTTTCAGGTATGCTGACACTCAGTTTTTACGGGAGCAAAGGAGACAGTATCTGCGAAAAGAAATAGACAAATTGCTGAGAGGTGAATAAAATGGGTGATACATTTCAAGTGATACAAGAAAAATTAGTTAGAATGTTAGAACATATAAATGAATTAAAGCAGTTGTCTTCGTGTACATATGATGAATATGTGCATGATATTAAACTGAAATATGCTATTGAAAGGTTATTGCAATTAATAGTAGATTTAGCTTTAGATATAAATAATATGATTCTTGCGTATTTAAAAAGACCTCCTGCTTCTGATTATTTTAATTCATTTATTGATTTGAGCGAAATTGGAATTCTGGATGTAGATTTTGCAGTTAAGATTGCTCCAGCTTCTGGTTTGAGAAATAGACTAGTGCACCAGTATGAAAAAATTGATGATAAAATTGTGTACAACAGCGTCAAAATGGCAATAGACGATTTTACCAAATATGTGGATATAATAAGCAGGTACATAGGTGTATGAGAAGCCATTCTGTTTTGATAACATTCCTCTATGTGGTATAATTCTATTTAAAAATAATATTACACGAAAGAGGGTATTGCATTATGGAGAATGCTTTAATTAATAGGGATGAAGCTTATAGGTTATTAAAGGAGTACAACAAAAGTGAAAGCCTTATTACACATGCGTTGGCTGTTGAAGCGGTTATGAGGCACTTTGCTAAGCTTTTTGGCGAAGATGAGGAAAAGTGGGGCATCATAGGACTTTTGCATGACCTTGATTACGAAATGTATCCAAATGAGCACTGCAAGAAAGTAAGAGAAATATTAAAAGAACGTGGATGGCCTGAAGAATACATCCATGCAATAGAAAGCCATGGGTGGAAGCTGTGCTCAGATGTAGAACCGGTACATAAAATGGAAAAGGTTTTGTACACAATCGATGAGCTGACAGGACTTATTACAGCTACAGCGCTTATGCGGCCCAGCAAAAGCATACTTGATTTAGAAGTGAAATCTGTTAAGAAAAAGTGGAAGCAAAAAAGTTTTGCGGCAGGTGTCAACAGGGATGTCATAGAAGAAGGTGCCAAAATGCTTAATATGGATTTAGATAAAGTGATAGAAGAAACCATAATAGGCATGAGAAGTGTAGCGGATGAGATAGGGCTAAAAGGCGATCTGTGATTCAAAAATTTAGAAAATTTTTATTGATTAAAATATGGTAAAGTGGTAAAATATAACTGATTGAAAATTAACAAACAAGTCAAGGAGGGGTTGTTGTGAAAAAGTTTGTTTCTATCTTTTTGGCAGTTATGCTGATTGCAGCTATTCCAGTGTTTGGTTTAGCGGCTCAGCCATCTACGTCGTACATGACGAGACAAGAGTTTGTAAATGATCTTTTAAAAGGATATGGAATTGATTTATCTGGACAGGACATCTCTCAGTACGTGAAAAGTAACCATATATTGGAAGGCGATGGCAAAGGGAATTTGATGCTTTCAGATCCAATCACTTACGAACAAATGGCTACCATATTAAGCAGATTTTATGGACTATCGATGATAGATGCACATCAGATAGAAGGATCTGAATACGTCTATGCTTTAGAAGATGGTTTGATTCCACAAGATGTTTCTCTAAATGATAAAGTAACAGAAGATGAAGGGCAGCAGATATTGTCAAAGATATTCGACAATTACGATAAAGTTAAAGATATGATAGATAGCAGCAAGAATACTACAATGAAAAGTGGCAGTTTAAATGGCAACATGAAAATTGCTATGGGCTTTAATAATGGTGTTGCATCTCCATTTGATACGGTTTCTGCACAGGTATACGCTGATTTTAATTTAGACCAAGGAATCCATGAAGTAATAAACATGACTATTCCAAATGAAGGGGCAATGAACGTAGAAGAGTACATGATGGGCGATAAAATTTATGTAAAATCATCTGATGGTCAGTGGAGCTATATGACAGTCCCCGGCATGTCCAACATCACAAACTTGGAAAAATTGCAGCAACAGAATAATCTCTTCAGCAAAGATGTACTTTATAGGTATGCAGGAACAAGCTATTTAAACGGCAAAGCAGTAAACGTGGTATATGCATACACAAAGATTACGGATATGTCAAAAATGGACGATTTAGTAAATGCTCTTGGACTTGGAAGCATCTTGAATGGTATGAAGTACAGCGATTTAGTCGATGGAGTGTATGGGAGATATTTCTATTATATGGATGCAAATACAAATCAGGTGTGCAAGCTTGACATGATTTTAAAAATCGCTTATAAGCAAGGAGCGAAAGTCGGAGGAGTCGAGATGCCAATAAAATGGGAGATGGTAAGCGGCTCAATGGTTTACTCAAATGTCAATGGAAATGTCAATGTTGTGTTGCCTGATGATGCCAAAAACGCTAAAGAGTTGACAGCTCCAGCACAAAATTAATTTGTATACTATAAAACCCGGGAAACCGGGTTTTTATAGTATGTTTTCAAGTGTCAGCTTCTCATTTGATGGTATGTGACCGTAAAGCTCTTTCAATGTTTTAAGCTCTGATAGGCTTAAATCTTTGTCTTTAGTGTCAATAAAACTTTTAAGCTTTGATAAGCTCATGTCAATGTCGTCTATTTCCCTGTGTTCAATCAAAATTGCCCATTTGCTGCTTATTTTTCCCCAAGTCTTTTCTAAATCATCAGCATTTGCTTTGGCGTTCATCCACTTCTCACTTTTTATGTTTTGTTCTATAGTTTCAAGTTTTTTTTCCATATTGTTGGATGAACTATATAGGTAATTGTAGGAAGCTATGTCTACAAGTATTATTAAGACTGTGATGGTTGTAATCAACGGAATTACGTATTTCACTTGATGTATCACTCCTTCTTGTAAACTGTCAATACGTTATTTGGATCAAGTGATGCCAGTATTACATTATCTATGCTGCTTATATTCCACATCTTCAATTGCTCATTAAGCCAATTCATATCAACATTTGCCATTTTCATGTTTTTCTCTATTATCTTTCCGTCTATTATTAGCGGAAGAGGAAGCCCTTCGTATTGAGGTGTCAGATTTAAGTCATTAGGCGTTACAGGCCTTTTATCTACTTTTGGTATTACGCTTAGGCAGCCATTTGTCTCCAATATTGCATACTCTACATCTGCGATATTTGGATAACCCATGACTCTAAGCTCTTCTAAAAGGTCATTTATATTGTACCTTTCTTTTTGAAGCTCTTTTGTCAAGATTTTTCCTTTGTCAATTAGAATCGTAGGCTTTCCACAGATGATTTCGCGGCCGTGCAGGCTTTTCATCGACACATACGACAAAAAAAGTTGTGATATAAGCAAAGTAAGTATAGGTATAATGCCTGTTAAAAGTGGTATGCCTTTGTTTTGCATAGGTACGGCTACCAAATCAGCTATCATTATTGCTACAACCAATTCGTACGGCTGAAGTTGTCCTATCTGCTGCTTTCCCATTATTCTCATGACGATGACTACCAGGAAATAAAGGATTAATGTGCGAAAAAATATAATAAGCATAAGCCCACCCTTCCATTTAATATGTCACAAATATATTTTGAGAGTATTGATGCAAAATATACGTTGTAAAAAGTTTGTTAAATAAAAAATGAAAATGTAAAATTTTCAGTGTTAACGTTTTATGCTAAATTATGATATAGTATGTAAATTTACAAACTGTTATAATATAGTTATAGAAAAATAAACATAGGGGTTGAAATATATGTGTAAGTTATTTGTAACAGATGCTGATGGAAGCCTTTTAGATAGCAACAATAAAATATCTGAAGCAAATATTAACGCCATAAATGAGCTGAGAGAAAAGGGAGTCATTTATACAATTGCCACAGGTAGGATGTTTTCATCAATATTACCATACGCTTTAGAGCTTAGAGTAAATGCACCTGTCATTTGCTTTAATGGAGCTCTGATAAAAGATATTTACACAAAAAAAGTGTACTACTATAATCCAATTCAACCTGATGATGCCATAGCAGTCATCGATATACTAAAAAACAGTGGTTATCAAGTAAATCTATATATCGATGATAAGTTAGTTGTAGAAGAAATGAATGAAAGGGTTGAATGGTATTTATCGTTTAATACAGTTGAAGTGAATGCTGTTGGTGATCTTGCTGAATACATCAAAAATACGGGGAAAGGCACTGCTAAAATATACGCCATAGGTGATATCAAAAATCCTGCTCCTGTAGAGCCGGAAGTTTATGATAAGCTTTCAAAGATAGTATCTGTTTCCACATCTGGCGGCGGACATTTGGAGCTTAATGCCAAAGGTGTCAGCAAAGGCAATGCATTGAAGACTTTGGCAAATATGTACAACATTAAGAGGGAGCTTGTTGCTGCTGTAGGAGATAATCTCAACGATTTATCAATGATAGAGTATGCAGGCTTTGGAGTTGCGATGGCAAATGCACCAGAGCTTGTAAAGATAAAAGCAGATTTTGTCACGAAGTCAAACAATGAAGATGGCATCGCATTTGCGATAAATAGGATTTTTGCAAGACAACAAATTATGGCTGTTTAAAGACCATAAAGCCACCTTTTGCATATAATGTAGTGAGCTCTATAAATGCTGGAGGTGGTTTTGTGGAACAGCTGGTTGTGAAGCTAAGCATTCTTGTAGTCTTAGTTGTAGGAATAATGTACATGGCTATGTCTTTTATACCTTTGCTGGTTTTAAAAGATAGAAAAAAAGATGTTGATGAGGATGAAGACAAATGATCTTCGTCTTTTTTTGTTGATTTATGAAAAACGATGTAAAATTTTTTCGAAAATCTATTGACAAATTTTCATTAAAAAAGTAAAATATCCATAAGGTATGAGAAAACGATAACTTAGAGGTGGTAAAGAGTGAATGCTACTATTAAAGATGTGGCTAGGGAAGCGAAAGTTTCTATAGCTACGGTGTCAAGAGTTTTAAATAACAGCGCTGTTGTCACTGATGAGACAAAGCAAAGGGTGTTAGACGCCATAAAAAAGACAGGTTATAAGCCAAATGCTTTAGCCAGAAGCTTGAAAATACAAAAGACTCACACGATAGGGCTTATTGTGCCTGATATATCAAGTCCTTTTTATCCTGAAGTTGTAAGAGGCATAGAAGACATTGCCAGTATGTATTCTTACAATATATTTCTGTGCAATACAGACCAAAAAGAAGAAAAAGAGATGAATTATATAGAGATACTTAGCGAAAAGCAAGTTGATGGCATCATATACATGGGAGATATCATTAGAGATTCAGTAAAGCAGCAGCTAAAAGACATAGGCATACCGATTGTCTTAGCAGGCACAGAGGATGCTGAATCAGAGTTTCCCAATGTCAATATAGACAACAAAAAGGCTTCTTATGATGCTGTGAAGTATTTGATCTCCTTAGGACACAAAAAGATAGGAATGATATCGGGACCTGCTGATGATCCTATCGGAGGCGTACAGAGGACAAATGGATACAAAGAAGCTTTATCTGAGGCGAAAATAAGATTTAAGCCGTCGCTTGTGGTAGAAGGCAGCTTCAAAGCAAGGCAAGCGTACCTTGCAATGCTAAAGCTTTTGGAAAACAATGTTGACGCTGTCTTTGCAGCATCAGATGAGATGGCTGCTGCTGCAATAAATGCCATATTTGACTCTGGATTTAGCGTACCCGAAGATATTCACGTTATCGGCTTTGATAACACTTATCTTTCATATATGTTCAGGCCTACTATAACTACTATTCAGAGGCCTGCGTATGACATAGGTGCTGTAAGTATGAGACTTATGACAAAATTACTTGCTAAAGAGCCTATTGATGATATGCATGTGGTTTTGCCGCATCAGCTTATCGTCAGAGAATCAACAGGATATGGTGAAGAAAAAAAATAGCCTTATTGGCTATTTTTTTTCATATACGATTTTCCCACCGACAATCGTCTTTTTTATTTCTATATTTTCATCAAAGATTATGATATCTGCATCATATCCTTCCTTTATAAGGCCTTTTTTGTAATCAATACCTATTACTTTTGCGCTGTTGTAAGACGCCAGTGCGACAGATTCAGGAAGTGTTAAATCTGTATTGAAAAAGATATTTTTTACAGCTTTGTCTAATGTAAGAGTGCTTCCTGCTAAAACTCCGCTTTTTAGCCTTGCAGCACCGTCTTTTACGTATACGTCTTGACCACCCAATTGGTAAAGACCGTCACTTAAGTTTGCAGCCATCATTGCATCTGTTACGAGATTTATTTTTTCTTTACCTTTTAACCTTATAAGCGTTCTTATGGCTGGAAAGACAGAGTGTATTCCATCAGCGATTACTTCTGCGCTTATGTCGAGATCGAAGACTGCTCCTACTGTTCCTACTTCGCGGTGGTGAAATCCTTTCATGGCGTTAAAGACATGAGTGGCATGTGTTATACCTGCTTTGAATCCCAAAGCTACATCATCATAAGTAGAATCGGTATGTCCTACAGATGCGGTGATGTTTTTCTCTCTTAAATATTTTATAAGCTCCAATGCTCCATCAACTTCAGGTGCTATTGTGACAAGTTTTACAATGTCTACATATTGGCCACATATTTCATTGAAGTTTTCTACTGTAGGTTTTAAAATGAATTTGTCATCTTGCGCGCCCTTTTGCTTCGGATTTATAAAAGGACCTTCCATGTGAATGCCTAAGATTTCAGCACCTTCAACGCGGCTTTTGTTGTCAAACACATTTTTAATAGCATTTTTGATTTTGCTTTTATCCTCTGTCATGGTTGTAGGCAGAAATGACGTGGTGCCATGCATTGCTACAGACTTCGATATTGCATTTATTGCTTCAAAAGTTCCGTCCATTGTATCGAATCCAGAAGAACCGTGTATATGTATGTCTACGAAACCTGGCGACACGTAGTTGCCTTCAGCATCTATTGTATTGTCGGCATAAAGGCCACTTCCAATAGCGCTTATTTTATTTCCCTCAATCAATACATCTTTGCCGTCTACTATATTCCCGCCAACTAATAATTTACCATTTACGATTAGCGTCTTCATATTATCACCTCAATTAAATTTTAGACTTATTTAAACATAAAATCAATTATATACAATTTTCACATGGAATATGATATACTAAAAATGGAGGTATCGGCTATGGAAAACATTTTAATTATCGATGATGAAGAAATGCTTGTAAAGGGATTGAAGCTATCCCTCATTCAAGAAGGTTATTACGTTGATTATGCTTATGATGGTGAAGAAGGTTTGGAAAAAATAAAAAATGGCAATTATGATTTAGTAATATTAGATTTGATGCTGCCCAAGATCGACGGTCTTACCCTTTGCAAAGAGGTAAGGTCATTTTCAAATATACCTATAATAATGCTTACAGCCAAAGGTGAAGATGTGGATAAGATAGTAGGCATTGAGATGGGAGCAGATGACTACCTTGCAAAGCCTTTCAATACGCGGGAATTGATCGCCAGAATTAGAGCTTTATTCAGACGGACGACGACGCCTTATGTGAAAAAGCACGATGTAATCAAGTTAGGGGATATTACGATAAATGTTCCTGACAAGATAGTCCAGAAGAATGGCAAAGACATCGATCTTACAAATAAAGAGTTTGAATTATTAGTTCTTTTGGCTTCGAATCCGGGAAAGCTTTATTCTAAGGACAAACTGATGGACTTAATATGGGGATTTGATTTCTATGGAGATACGAATACTGTGAATGTCCATATAAGAAAGCTTAGAGAGAAGATTGAAGACGATCCGGCAAATCCAAAGCATATTTTTACAAAGTGGGACTCTGGCTACTACATGAAATAGGGTGATACGTTGAGTTTAAGGTGGAAGATATTTTCGATTTATTTTATTATCCTGATAGTTTCGCTGGCTTCTACAGGCATTTATCTTTTCAACAATATTTATGAAAGCTACCTTGCAAACGAAAGAATAACCAATTTGACGCAGGCCAATATGATTGCAAATTTGGTCTCTAAGTTTATAGGGGTTTCCTCGTATTTGATTGAGCCTACCATTGTTGACTATGCAAACCAGATTAACTCGAGGATTCTTTTTACTGATGTAAGTGGAAAAGTCATAGTTGATTCTGCAGGAAATGGCGGCATTGAAGGCAAAGATATAAATAATTACAGCGATATTAAGTCCGCTTTAAAGGGGACAGGCTCTACAAGCATACACTACATCACAGGTTCTGGCTGGACCATGTATTCTGCTGTACCTGTTACTATAAAAAATGAGATTGTAGGCAGTATCCTATTATCTACGTCTATTGACGATGTGATGAATTTTTTGTACTCAATTAAAATGCAGATGATATATACATTTACTGCTATAGGTTCTATCGTAAGCATATTAAGCTTAATAGTTGCCGCATTTATAACTAAGCCTTTAAAAAGGCTTACAGACGCTACAAAGATAATATCCGAAGGCAAATTCGACTACAAAGTCGATGTGAAGGGAAATGATGAAATCGGCAAGCTGGCAGACGCATTCAACGATATGGGTACGAAGCTTATGAAGATAGACGAGGAGAGAAAAAGATTTGTCTCCGATGCATCCCATGAGCTTAAAACGCCATTGGCGGCAATAAAAGCCCTCGTAGAACCGCTTATATCCAGCGATAATGTCGATATATCTGTGTATAAAGAGTTTTTAAAGGATATAAATTCTGAAGTTGATAGAATGACGAGGCTTGTAAATGAATTGTTGGTTTTAGCAAAGATTGATAAAATACGTTCAATCGAAAATAAAACGGAAAATATTAGTGAAATTGCTTACAATGTCATTGAAAACCTTGAGGCGATAGCTGATCAAAAAGGTGTTTCGCTGATATTTGAGAACGAGAAAAATATTTTTGCGGACGTTGATGCAGATAGATTTTACAGGATGATATACAATGTCGTGGAAAATGGGATAAAATACACTCCAAGCGGTGGCTCTGTCAAACTGACTCTTGATTCTGATGATAAGAATGTCTACATCACAATATCTGATACAGGCATAGGAATAAGTCAGGAAACATTGCCTAAGGTGTTTGAAAGGTTTTCCAGAGGCGATACGGCAAGATCTCAAAAGACTGGAGGTTTTGGACTAGGCTTGGCCATAGTAAAGGAGATCGTAGATTTGCATAAAGGACATATAGACGTTAAAAGCACTGTCGGCGAAGGTACTGTTTTTTACATAACGATTCCGGTTAAGAACATTTAAACAAAAATTTATTAAATTTTAAGGTTCTGTTAATACAGGTGTAATAAAAATATTGTATCATATTTTTAGGAGGGGATAACAATGAAGAAGGCGTTTTTAGTCTTGATATTGATCGCTGCAATTTCTTTGTCAGGTTGCTTTACAAACACGAAAACTAAGACGGAAAAAAATGCCCCTATAAGCCCGAAATCTACCGTTCAAGCTGTTAAAGAAGTTTCGCTGTATTTTTTAAATAGCAAGATGTCAGGATTGAATATGGAAGTAAGAAGCGTATCCGAAAATGCGGACTTACTGAAACAAGTGATAAATGAATTGATGAAAGGTCCTAAAGACCAATATTCAAAGCCGATAATTCCTGACAACACAAAGCTTTTATCGGTTCAGTTGAAGGATACTACAGCTTATGTAAACTTTTCTAAAGATTATACTTCTTCAACAAGCATCGATGGGACTACAGCAAAGTACATGGTTGCTGCACTTGTAAATACACTGACTGGGCTTCCAAATGTAAACAGTGTCCAGATTTTAGTGGAAGGCAATAAGATAGATTCCCTTTATGGGTACAAAATAGGCCTTGACCCATTGAGCAGGATTGTGCTTACAGGAGAAGTGTACATCGATAAGGACAGGGTAAAAAAGCTTCAAGAGAGTACGTCATTTGGAAAAGATTCGTGGAGATTGGATCCCATGAAAGTGATACAAGAGGAAGGCGGTGTCGTTGGATTTTCGCCTGATGACGATTTTTCATTGGAATCTAAAAAGGGTGGAATTGCGCTCATAAACGCTATCCATGACAATAAGTCTTATCTTGTGACACTTGTCCAACCTGAAGGAGATAAAGAAGGCAATATATGGGTCATAAGTGATGTCAAGCCGAAATTCACGAAGATACCTGAAGCAGATCCTACAAAAGGAGAGACATTCATATACGGCATCGTAAAAGCCATTAATTACGATACGAGAGTCGTCACGATAGAGCGGGAGTACCAAGATACCAGTGACATAAACAATGTAGCTGGTCCAGATATTAAGGTGTTGCCGAATGCCATAATACACCGTCAGTCAAAGATCGGTTACGACAGTCAAGGTGGTTACCAGTATTCAGAGACAGACATGGATTTTACAGACATAAAAGTAGGCGACGAGCTTGGCATGATCTTGACAAAAAATAAAGAAGCGCGGGCTGTGATTGATTCAGACAAAAACACAATCACATCTTACAGCAGTCAGGAGGCAAATATAATAGTGTTGTCGCCTATGAGAAACAACAGCGTTACAAGCCCTATAAAAGTGGTGGGAAAGGCCAGGGTGTTTGAAGCTGTTGTTAATATAAGGCTGTTGGATTCCAATGGCAATATATTGTCACAGACGTCTGTTCAGGCAAGTGCAGGTGCTCCATCTTGGGGAGATTTTCAAGCAGACATACAGTATAATCCATTATCAACACCACAAGATGGTACATTGCAGGTATTTTCATTAAGTCCAAAAGATGGTTCTGTGCAAGATCTTGTATCAATACCACTGTACCTAAAGTAAAAAATTAGCTCTGACTTATGTCAGAGTTATTTTTTATGGCTGCTTTTAAATAAAACGCTCTATGTATGCTCATGGCGATGACTTCTGCCATCTCAAATACAAATCCAAGCCTTGTGTTATGTACAGGTATTATATCAAAGGCGTCAATCACTCCTATTATAGATATGTCGCCGACAGCAGGCAATACTTTTCCCACTCCTTTGCCTGGATATATTGGCGATTTTTTTATGGATATTTTACCTATGTTATCTTTATCTCCAAGACAAGCGTCAACAGCAATGATGTTGCTGTAGGGATGCTTTCTTTTTATGTGGGCGATGTTTTCCTCAAGGTTCATTGCATGTATCGGGTTTTTTAATGTCCCATATACGTTTATGCCGCTGGTCATTTTTGATATCATGTCTCCTACAATAGGGCCTAACGAATCTCCGATGCATTTATCGGTACCTATGCAAAGTATAACAGAATCAAAGTTTATTTCCTCTGCTAAATACGCTGACATGAGTTTGATGGCGCTTTTGTCGTCATACCTAACCCGCAATTCATCCATAAAATCTTCCTCCAAAATTTGTATTAAATACAGTTAAGGATGAAATAATAAAAGTATTCGAAGGGAGTGTTTTTTGGTGAAGAAATCAATCTATAGCATTGGGTTCGTCGTTGCTATTACGGCTGTCAGTATTATATTTATGCTTGATGTTTTTATAAAAGAACAGCCACCACCAAATGAAGTCTTGAAACCAGCGATTAGAAGTACATACTATTCATCTACGGATAAAATCAGTAAAAATGAGATGCAGGTGCCTGTTTTCAATACCACTCCAAATTTAAAGGAAAATGAAAATAAATCTGCGGTAGAGAATGAGAAAAGCGATAAAGAAAATTCGGAAAAAAAGAACAGTGAGGAAAATGACATAAGAAAATTCGATGAGAAATCACTGGACAAATTAATCCAAGAGAGAAATAGAGAGTTTACAAAGATAAACGGCAACAACAATTCGAAAGAAAGCAGCGAAAATTTAAACTTGAATAGAATAGTTGTGACGCCTGAAAAAATATTAAGCGTTCAAAGAGAGATGGACTTTGCAACAAAATCTAAGGCTATAGGCATATTGATGAAATTAGGTCCGTCAGGCATAGGTGAGATCATGAAAATGTCTCAAGATGGTGTGACAGAAAAAGAAAGCTATGAAATGATGGATATACTTAAAAAGCATTTGTCAGAAGGGGATATAGATTTTTTAAAGAGCATTGTAGAAAAGTATTTTGATGAGAAAAATACATCAAAATAAAGATGTGCTTTTAGCGCATCTTTATTTTGTAAACAGATTTTTATCTTGATAGTAAATGTCTTTTCCATTTACCATTATTGAAATGTATCTGGCGTCATTGTATATGTCCATACTTCCACCGCCATTATTTGTTCCGTAATTAGATATATACCTTATGTTGTCATTCAATGTCGTATAAAAAGGTGTGTCGCCGTTATATATTATCCAGACGTTTTTACCTGTATCTTCTCTGAATTTTTGCAGCGTGTCCTCGAACAGTTGCGCTTCTTTAGTGTCTTTGAATCCATCGGAGCCCCATACAGGCTTTGGCAAAACTACAAATAGGTTATCTCCTTTTACACTGTTTAATGTGTTTAAAAACCAGCTCCACTGATCTTTATTGGATGATAGCAAACCTCCATTAGTATCATCCAACATGATAAATGTTGAATTTCTAAAGTCATATACCCCATAAGAATTACCTGCTTTTATGTACGGAATCGTAAGTGATTTTAAGACTTTGTCATTTACATCTCCTGTAAAAACTACTAAAGGATAGTCTTTATTGGCTATGCTGGCGGCTTTTAAGGAAATTTGAAGCTTCAAAAGCGTATTGTAATCTGTGTCTCCAAATACCATGAATTTAAACGAATCGTTGGTGTTGCTGACGCTTACTTCCTTGTTTTTGCTGTCAATAGATTCAAAGTTCAATGGTTTTGGAAGCTGTGACGCATCAAAATCTGATCCTTGCCCGACTTTCACCATTAAATTTCCTACTTTTCCATTTATATTTGCCGACAAAGCACCAGATAGATCGTTGTTTGCTGCTTTGAAGATGCCATCTGAAATAGTGCCTACATTGTTGTAAACAGTCCAGCTTATGTCTCTGTCTTCTATAGGTGCTCTATAGCCATTTATATCTTTTCCTATGACTGATATTGATGTAGTTGTACCTTTATCTATGTTCACAGAATAAGGTGTAAATCTTATGTCTGCTATAGCATCTAAAGCCTTTATTTTCAGCGTACCAGTCACATTGCCTACTCTTGCTATTATCACGCCGTCACCTGAACTTTGAGGAATAAATTCATTTCCATCAAATCTTCCTGCTATGCCGCTTATAGAGAATGATACGGAGTTTTGATCGATTTTTACTGGTTGATAATTTGCATCATATCCTTTTACAGTGATCGCTCTGTGGGTGCCTACAAAGATATTTGGGCTATCTGCTTCAACTTTTATGGCGTATAGATTTCCTGTTGGTGCTGTGTTAAATACTCCAACTCCGTTGGCTACATTTCTTTCGAAACCAGGAACTTCATTTTGGAGCTTTGCTTGACTATCTCCTAAAGGTCTTATAGCCATTTGTGTTGAGCCGCCGCCGTCTAAGTTCATAGCATTATAAGCTCCTAAGCTTAACATAAGCTGCGCTAATTCACTTTCTGTCATCCCTCTCGTGTTGGCGTTGTCAACTGTTGCTATTATTACGTGCTTCTTGTCTTCGGTATATCCTATAGCTGTCCTTGCGTATATGCCATCCACATTGTCGGTAAATTGCGATGGTATTGAACCGTTTTGCACCAAAATGGTTCCTCCGCTAACAGCCATCTTAAAGTTGTCAAATGGAGGATCTGTAGAGATGTTTTTGATGACTTTATCTCCTTGCTTTAAATTTGATAAAACCTTTGCGATATCTCCTGTTGCATCTATGGAATAGCCTCCGTCAGGAATTGCTACAGGACCCTCACCTTGCCTTACTTCTAAGACGCTGTTGTTTTTGTCAACTAATACTTCAACAAGATCTTTATAGCTGTCGCTTAGGCCGGGCGTCTCATCATTCCAGTCCTTTGTAAATATGACGCAAGACGTTCCGCTACCTATGGAGCCTACGTTGTTTAAGGCACTTACAGGAATTTGACTGCCGTCAGGGAGTGTTATGCTAAGAGAAGTGCTTTTCCAATAGCCTATTGATGGCACGTTGTTTTTATCTATGGCAAATGTAGCATAATTTCCCTGATAGTATGGAACGGTTAAAAGATTTCCATCTTTGACTGATGCTCCTACGATAAACCCTTGCTTCGTGTCAAAAAAATCACCGTTTACTGCGGCTATAGCACCGTTGCCATTTGCCATGTCTTCCACATCCATTCTGTCTTTAAAACCCGATGGATTAAAGATAGTGGATATTGATGTATTATTGTCGCTTAAGTCCACATCTAACACATTGATATTGATGAAACCATCTGTTGTGAAATATGTAATGTTTTTTTCTGTAACTCCTCTACTTAATATTTGCTGGCTTTCATTTGAAGTTATTACGGTGTAGGCATCTGCAGCAATACCATTCATAAAAATCGATGAAAAAATAATTATTGAAGATAGACACATGCTTATAACTTTTCGGTATTTCAAAAAAATCCCTCCTATGTATTTTCAAATGTTTTTATGAAAATTTATCATCAGCAGCATATAACCATATTGTACCTTTTGTATATTACAGTCGTGTTACAATTTCATAAAATAAAAATAAAAACTAATATTATTATTGCCTAAATTGCGTATAATGATTATAAAAGATAAATGGAGTATAAGCGAAAAACATCGAAAAAATGCCAAATTAACTGATATAAACCGGCTAAAATGAGGAATAATAAATCTTGTGAAATTAATAGATTTAAACTATAATCAAATATGTCGCGAGACGCCGGGGTGTAGCGCAGTTGGTAGCGCACGTGCTTTGGGAGCATGGGGTCGGGGGTTCGAGTCCCTCCACCCCGACCATGATTGGTCGTATAGCTCAGCTGGGAGAGCACCTGCCTTACAAGCAGGGGGTCATAGGTTCGAGCCCTATTGCGACCACCATTTCTATTTGTGAATATTTTTTACGCATTAAAATAAAATAATCATGGAGGGATACCCAAGTGGCTAAAGGGGGCAGACTGTAAATCTGTTGGCTGGTGCCTTCGATGGTTCGAATCCATCTCCCTCCACCATGAATAGAAGGCTAAGTGGCCTTTTTTTTATTTTCTCTTCAAAATTTTCTATCCACGATAATTTTCAAAAACATCGATAAAAAAATTTCCAAATCCTATTGACTTAAAAAATAAATGATGTATAATAATACTTGTGAAGGGAAAATAGTTATTAATAGAAATAAAATATTAATAGCTTATCCGATGTGATAATTGACTAAGAATAGATGAGAGGTGGGTACATATGTCGTTGGTAGGTAAAAAAGCTCCTGACTTTAAGTTAGATAGCACAAAAGGTCAAATATCTTTAAGTGATTATAAAGGAAAATGGGTAGTGCTTTTCTTTTATCCACTGGATTTTTCATCAGTATGTTCAACTGAGATACCGGAGTTTAATAGGATGAAGCCGGAGTTTGACAAACTTAATGCTGAACTATTAGGCATCAACACAGATAGTGTTTATTCACATAAGGCGTGGATAGATAGCCTTGGTGGCGTTGATTTTCCGCTTTTATCTGATTACAACAAGGAAGTCACAAAGCAGTATGGCATTCTCATCGAAGATGCCGGCATAGCATTAAGAGCCGCATTTATCATTAACCCCGAAGGAATTGTTGATTATGAAGTTGTACATGAGCCAGTAATCGGCAGAAATGTCGATGAAATATTGAGAGTGCTTAATGCACTTCAAACAGGTCATGCTTGCCCTGTTGGTTGGAAACCAGGGGACAAAGTATTAGATTAAAAAAGGAGGAGATTTTGAAATGAGAGAAATGACGACAAAAAATCTAAGCGATGCTTACGCAGGTGAAAGCCAGGCTCACATGAGGTATCAAATTTTTGCTGATGTGGCTGAAAAGGAGGGTAAGCCAAACATAGCAAAGCTTTTTAGAGCCATATCTTATGCCGAATTAGTCCATGCCACAAATCACTACAAGACACTGGGAGAGGTAAAAGACACAGTATCAAACCTTGACAAGGCTATAGCAGGTGAGACATTTGAAGTAGAAGAAATGTATCCTGCGTATAAAGCCGTAGCAGATTTGCAGGAAGAAAAATCTGCAGATAAAAGCTTCAATTATGCTCTTGAAGCTGAAAAACTACATGCAAAGATGTATACAGATGCAAAAGCTGCTGCACTTAAAAATGAAGACATAGCTATTTCTAAAGTGTACATTTGCCCTGTTTGCGGATATACGGCAATTGATACGGCTCCAGAAAAATGCCCGGTTTGTGGTGCTCCAAGAGATAAGTTTGTTGTTTTCTAAAAGGCATAAAACCCCTTCATTATCATATATCAACTTTAAAGTGCTTGATTGCCATCAAGCACTTTTTTAATTTTCAATTGACTTATTAGTTGCACTGTGATATTATATTTAAAGTTAAATAAGCGAAACTCTTATCAAGAGAGGTGGAGGGAAGAGCCCTATGAAGCCCGGCAACCTGTCTTACGACAAGGTGCTAATTCTCGCAGAAGTTTACTTCTGAAAGATGAGGGTGGATGTGCCTCTTCTTTTGGAGAGGTTTTATTTTGTTTTAGGTCTTTTATGTGATTTAAAAAAGGAGGATACAGATGAAAAAGTATTTTACTTCAGAATCAGTTACTGAAGGACATCCAGATAAAATTTGCGATCAGATATCTGATGCTATTGTAGATGAGATCTTAAAAAATGATCCTTATGCGAGGATAGCCTGCGAGACTGCCGTTACAACAGGTATGGTATTGGTGATGGGGGAAATATCTACAAAATGCTACGTCGACATACCAAAAATCGCAAGAAAGGTCATAGAGGAGATAGGGTATACTCGAGCAAAGTACGGTTTTGATGCTGATACATGTTCTGTGCTTACTTCAATAGATGAACAGTCTCCAGATATAGCATTGGGAGTTGATAAGGCACTGGAAGTAAAAAAAGGCATTTCCCACGATGAGCTTGAAGAACAAGGCGCTGGAGACCAAGGGATGATGTTTGGATACGCATGCACAGAGACGCCTGAGCTTATGCCTCTTCCAATATCATTAGCACACAGGCTTGCCCGCAGATTAGCGGAAGTAAGGAAAAATGGCACTTTAGATTATCTAAGGCCTGATGGCAAGACACAAGTGACGATTGAGTACGTTGACGATGTGCCAAAGAGAGTTGACTCAATCGTTGTGTCGACACAGCATTCACCAGATGTGGATCATGATAAGATTGAAAATGACGTAAAAGAGTATGTAATAAAACCCATTGTTCCACCAGAGCTTATTGATGATGACACGAAGATATATGTAAATCCGACAGGGCGATTTGTAGTCGGTGGACCACAAGGAGATAGCGGCCTTACGGGAAGAAAGATAATAGTAGACACTTATGGTGGATATGCAAGGCACGGCGGTGGCGCTTTTTCTGGCAAAGATCCATCTAAAGTAGACAGGTCTGCTGCGTACGCTGCAAGGTATGTAGCTAAAAACATCGTGGCTGCTGGACTTGCTGAAAAGTGTGAAGTTCAATTGGCATATGCAATAGGCGTAGCTACACCGTTAGAAGTCAATGTAGATACATTTGGCACTGGAAAAATACCTGACGAAGAAATATCTGAAATAGTTAAAAAAGTATTTGATTTAAGACCTGCTGCTATCATAAGAGATCTTGATCTAAGAAGGCCTATTTATAGACAAGTTGCAGCATATGGACATTTTGGCCGCACAGACCTCGATCTTACATGGGAGAGAACTGATAGAGCTGAAATACTGAAAAAACTTGCTTTCAATAAACAATAATTTTAAAGCCCGGAGTATCCTCCGGGCTTTGCGGCTTGTATATTTATATTTATAGCCGCGGTTTTTATAAAAATTGTACGCTCCGCTACTTTTATTATAGCATAAATTAAATGGCGATTCCATTGTTTTTAGTTTCTTTTTCAAAAATTTGGCTGTTTGTTTTAACCACATTTTCTAATGCGGAAACAAGCATTTGGTTGTACTTTGCATCACACTCTCTTAAATCACGTATTGCCTCAATGGTGCTTTTAGCTTTTCTGTATTGCCTATCGTTTGTCATCGCATCAAAGGAATCGCATACTGCCACGATCTGAGAGCCAAATGGAATGATTTTTAGTCCATAAGGATAGCCAGTTCCATCTAATCTTTCGTGATGATATAGCACAATAGGCGTTAAATATGCAAGCGGTGTTAAAGCCTCTAACATATCTGCGCCGTATTTGGGATGCAATTTCATGGTGTCGTATTCCAATTCTGTAAGTTTGTCTGGTTTTGCAAGAATATTAATTGGAATCATCACTTTGCCTATGTCGTGCAGCAATGCGCCCTTATATATCGTTATTTTTTCCTTCATATTGAGTCGCATCATGTTTGCTACATTGTATGACAATTTTGCGACTCTGATGCTGTGCTTGTACGTTTCGTAATGGTAGTTTCTTAGCGATATCAAAAGATGCGACATCAATTTTTCTTCGTTATAATTCATCTTCATTTTTCCCCTTTTTTCGACAATTAATATTATATTATAAATTTTTATAACAGTCAATAATTTCATCTGATGTAATAAAATTCAAAAAAAAAAAAAAAAAAAAAAAAAAAAAAAAAAAAAAAAATTCGGAAAATTGATTAACTTCATATCCATATATTGACTTTGAAGTTGTTATTTTATATAATAAGTACAAACATTAGTTCGTAAAGGAGTAATGGAGATGAAGGACTTTGATATACCTGATGTGTACCTTGCCATCTTGCCTTCTTATATTGATGAGTACGGAGATGGGACGGAATTGATAGACTTAAATGGCAATGTATCGCGAATAAAATGCAGTGTCAAAAGTTGCCTGAAAAAGACTTTGAAAAAGTATGCTGTAGATTTAAGCGCCATAAAAGAAAAGTACGCAAAAAGCCTTGGCATAAAGAATACTTTTCCAATTCCTTTAGCTTCTAACTTTACGCTTGTTCAATTAAAAGTTAGAATTCCAAAGGTAGCAAAGGATGTATCTTACGGATATGTGTGCTATGAGAAGATAAATAAGATCGACGAATATTCTGCGTATTGCGTTGTAAACATTGATGACAGCAAGATAAAAGTTTATCAAAAGAAGATTACAATCGAAAAGCATTTGAGGGATGCTGCCATGATGAAGACTTTTTTTGCTAATTTAAGTCCATTAAATTTTGAAAGCGACAGGTCTGTGTACAACCTTCCAGCGACGAAAGCGGATATAGCTCTTTTGTATGAAGAAATCGTAAAGATAAAGTATAAAATCGAACAGAAAGATGATACGCACTTCAAATATCCATAAAAATAATATACAATTGTAAATAGAAAATAAAAAAGTAGGGATAAGAATGGTTGAAATAATAGGTACTGTTGAGGAAATAATTTTTAAAAACGAACAAAGTGGGTATGCTGTATTAGAACTTAATTCAAAGAAGGATACTATTACAGTAGTAGGATATATGCCTTATGTTGGAATAGGTGAAACGCTTAAAGTTGAAGGCGAGTGGATGGTGCATCCTGACTACGGGGAACAGGTGAAGGTTTCAAAGTACGAGACAATAGCGCCGTCAACATTGTATGGCATGGAAAGATTTTTGTCGTCTGGGCTCATAAGAGGTATAGGACCTGTCATGGCAAAAAAAATCGTCTCAAAATTCGGCGTGGATTCTATAAATGTCATAGAATCTCATCCGGAAAAGTTATTGGATATACCTGGGATAGGCGAAGAAAGGGTAAAGATGATATCAGAATCTTATGAGCAGCAGAAGACATTGAGAGATGTGATGGTTTTTTTACAAGGCTATGGCATTTCTACTACCAATGCGATAAAAATATACAGGCAGTACGGTGATGATTCTATAGATCTTATAAAGCAAAATCCGTACAGACTATCGGATGAAATTTTCGGAATTGGCTTTAGAACGGCTGATAAGATAGCTCGAGCAATGGGTGTTGATACGCATTCTGGATACAGGATTTCATCTGGCACAAAGTACGTGTTGATGCAGTACGCATCAAATGGCCATACGTATGTGCCGCTGGAACTTTTGCTTAAAGAAACCGCGAGACTTCTTGATGTATCAGAAGAAGAAGTTTATGATTCGCTGGTTCTTTTGGTACAAAGCGAAAAAGTGAAATTTGAGACATTTGAGGATGGCTCACATGGTGTATATTACATACCGTATTTTGTGGCTGAAAACAACACTGCAGATAAGATTTTAAACATGACGCTGACAGATGTAAAGCCTGAGGATATCGACATTGAAAATGAAATATGGAAGATAGAGTCAGATATGGGAATTCATCTTGCAGATAATCAGCGCGTCGCAGTTTTAGAATCTGTTAAAAACTCAATTCTCGTCATAACAGGTGGTCCTGGAACAGGAAAGACTACGATAATAAACTTCATAATAAGGCTTTTTAAAAAATTCAAGAAATCAGTAGCATTAGCTGCACCAACGGGGCGAGCTGCAAAGAGGATGACTGAAGCTACAGGATTTGAAGCAAAGACGATACACCGCCTTTTGGAGTATTCATACACAGAAGAAGAAGGACGAGGTTTTGGCAAGGATGACAAGAATCCATTGACTGAAGATGTCATAATAGTGGACGAGGCTTCGATGATAGACATATTGCTTATGAATGCTCTCCTTAAAGCTATCCCATTAAGCTCAAGGCTTATACTTGTAGGTGATGTTGATCAACTTCCATCCGTTGGAGCTGGCAACGTGCTTAGAGATATAATAGATAGCGGCTTAGTAAAAGTAATAAGGCTTAATAAGATATACAGGCAGGGAAAAGAAAGCTTAATAGTGGTAAATGCCCATAAGATAAACAATGGAGAGTATCCTGTTTTAAATGATAAAGAAAATGATTTTTTCTTCATCAATGCTTCGTCGCAAGATGAAATTTTAAATACTATATTAGACTTATGCAAAAGGCGGTTGCCTGAAGCGTATGGATTCAACCCTTTTACGGATATCCAGGTTTTAAGCCCTATGAGAAAAGGTTTGATAGGCATGATAAATTTAAACAATGAACTGCAAAAGTGCTTAAATCCATCAAAAAATGGGTTGGATGAAAGACAGATGAAAGATTTTACTTTCAGAGTGGGAGATAAAGTGATGCAAATAAAAAACAACTACAAGATGAAGTGGACAAAAGGTGATGAAAAAGGTGAAGGCGTCTTTAATGGCGATATGGGTATCATAGAGTCTATCGATAATGATTCACAGGAGCTTACCGTATTATTTGATGATGACAAAAGGGTTGTTTACGATTTTGCAGATGTAGATGAGTTAAGCCTTTCGTATTGTGTGACTGTTCACAAAAGCCAAGGAAGTGAATTTCCGGCTGTCATAATGCCTATGAGCTTTGGACCGCCTATGCTTCTCACCAGAAACCTTTTGTACACTGCTGTAACGAGGGCTAAAAAACTTGTGGTAATAGTGGGCCAAGAAAAATACTTAAAAAACATGATAGATAATAATCTTATATCAAAGAGGTATTCAGGGCTCTTGCCTAAACTTAGGAAAGTCCTTAAATTCATGGTGGAAGAAAGTTGATTAATTTCACGAATGTTAAATAAATTTTAAGATATGCCGATATAAAGATTAAATAGATGGACGGAAGGATGTACTATGATATTTCTCGATCTGCTATTTCCACCAAAGACAAATTGCATACTGTGCGGAAAGGTGATAAGAGAAGGAAAGATATGCCTTGACTGTGAAAGCAATTTGCCATTTATTGTGGGCAATAAATGTGTTATCTGTGGAAAGCCTATCATAGATGGCGACAAATGTCCTGACTGCATGGAGACAAACCATGTTTTTACTCGCAGCATAAGTCCTTTTGAATATGACGATACGATAAAATCGCTGATTGCCAGATTCAAATACTACAAAGAAAGAAGTTTATCTGAATTTTTTGCAGAATACATGTATAAGTATATTAAAGAAGATGGTGTAGAATTTGATACGATAGTGCCTGTTCCGCTTCACAGGACAAAGCTGGATGAGCGAGGCTACAATCAATCGGAGCTTTTGGCGCGGGAGCTCTCTTATAGATTCGATGTAATCATGTCAAAACCTTTAAGGCGTATAAAAAACACTAAATCTCAAACTGGACTTAAAAGAGAAGATCGGATGAAAAACTTAAAAGGTGCATTTAAAGTAGTCTATGCTGATCTTGTCAAAGATAAGACCGTACTTTTGGTGGATGATGTTTTAACAACAGGTTCGACTCTTGATGAATGTGCAAAAGCTTTAAGAGAAAGCGGTGCGAAAGATGTTTTTGCAGCTACAATAGCAACAGGAAGGAATGTGTGAGGTTCTATGAATATAAGAAATTGTAAAAGGTGTGGAAAGCTTTATAACTATACTGGGTTTGACTTGTGCCCAGAGTGTTTTAATAAGGATGAAGAAGACTTCATAAAAATCAGAGATTACATTGACAGAAATCCGCAGGCAACAGTTTTAGAGGTGTCCAAAGCTACAGATGTTGAAGTAAAAAGAATATTAGACTTTTTAAAAGAAGGCAGACTCATATTGGGTTCTAAAAACACTAATATTTCATTGACTTGTGAAAGATGCGGTAAAAAGATATTGTCAGGCAGATACTGCGAATCGTGCTCAAGAGAACTTGAAAGCTCTTTAAGAAGTGCGTTGGATATTGATAAAAGAGATGAAAACTTTGAAAAACTTTATTTGAGAGATGATAAAAAAGACATTAAAAGAAAATATTAAGTGAAATTGAATTTAACCGATATAATATTGGGAAGGTGGGAATAGAATGAAAATATACAATAATATTAATGTTAACAATATTTATGACATGTATAAGTCTGCAAATGCTAATGCTTTAAAAAGCAAGGCAAATAAAATCGACAAAGTGGAAATATCAGATAATGCTTCCAAGATCAGCAAAAGTTTTGCAGAATATGATAAATTAAGGGAAGAAAAGGTGCAGGATATAAAGGCTAAAGTTGATAGTGGCAATTATAACATAAAATGTGATGATATCGCTGAGTCCATAATCAAAGGAGCTATTTTCGATAAAAAAGTTTAAAGGTGGTATAATTATGCCAAATCCGAATATAGATGAGCTTATTTCTATATTGAATGGGGAAATGCTTTTGTACAAAGATTTATACGACATAGCTAATAAAAAGACCGATGTGATAGTACGGGGAGAAATACAGGAACTGGACAGCATGACAAAAGTGGAGGGCAGTATAATAGGTAAGCTTATGGCCTTGGAAGATGAAAGAGAAAAATTTTTAAACGACAATTTTGACAGTCAAGTGACAATAAGTCAGCTTTGCAGCATACTGCCTGAAAGTGATGCAGAAAAACTAAAAATGGTTCAAGAAGAATTTAATAATCTTTTAAAAGCACTTAGCAATAGAAATGACTTGAATAAATCGCTTCTCAAACAGTCCATCGAATTCGTAAACTATTCGATTGGCGTCATATCAAACAATTTGTTAGAGGACAATGGCATATATGGTGAAAGCGGCGTATCAAAAAGTATAAATAGAATCATCGATAAAAAGGCGTAATAAATAATTATAGCTATGAAAGGAATGAAAGACAGTGTCTACGTTTCAAGGATTGGAGATAGCAAAAACAGGTCTCTTTGCAAGCCAACAGGCGCTAAATTTGACGGGACACAACATCTCAAATGCAAATACGCCTGGGTACACGAGGCAAGTAATAGATCTGTCTGCGATAGCGCCTCCTACGACTTACGGCATGGCTGACCAATGGGGCAAAGCCATAGGAGGTGGTGTCAATGTTGACGGCTATCGTCAGATAAGGGACCAATTTTTAGATCAGCAGTACAGGAGAGAAAATACAACACTTGGTGAATGGGAAACTAAATCAGATACATTGTCTGCTATAGAGGGCATCTTAAACGAGCCTTCTAATACAGGAATCACAACCGTATTAGACAATTTTTTTAATTCGCTTCAAGATTTGTCGAAAAACCCGGAAAGCCTTGAAGTGAGAGCAGAAGTTAGAGAAAATGGTGTATCGTTGGCAGATACCATTAATACTATTTATCAACACCTTGACGACCAAGAAAATCAGATAAATAGCACCATTCAAAGTCGAGTGCAGCAAATCAATTCATATGCAGATCAAATATCAAAACTAAATAATGAGATCTACAGATTTGAGCTTACAGGTCAGACAGCCAATGATTTGAGAGATCAGAGGAATTTACTTGTTGACCAGCTTTCGGAGATAGTCAATATAAATACTTATGAAGATTCAAATGGGAATTTCAGAGTAGATATAAGCGGACAAGCATTAGTAGATGGAAACAATGCTTACACAATGAGTGTAGACAATACAGGGACAATAAAATGGGATCTTGCTGGAACGCCTGTGAATCCGACGGGTGGCATATTAAAAGGACTTCTCGACATGAGAGATGGCGATGGTACAAATGGTGTAAAAGGGATACCTTACTATAAACAGCAATTGAATCAGTTTGCGTACAACCTTGCTACGGTTTTTAATGCGCAGCATGCTGCAGGATATGGACTCGATGGAAGCACCGGCATCAATTTCTTCAACATAACAGATGCGACGTATAATCCGACTGTTGAATATGCTAAAAATATACAAGTTTCATCAGACATACTTGCAGATGATGGGCTTCAAAAGATCGCCGCAGCGGCATCAGCAAGTTCGCTGCCTGGAGACAATACAAATGTCTTAAATCTCATAGCGCTTAGAGATACGAAGATCAGCGGTTTAAATAATGGAACATTTGATGATTTTATAAGCTCGTTGATTTCCAACCTTGGTGTTGATGCACAAGAGGCAAATCAGATGCAGACAAATCAAAGTACTATGGTGAAACAAGTTGATTACAACAGGCAATCTGTATCTGGCGTATCTCTGGATGAAGAGATGACGAATATGCTTAAATATCAAAAGTCTTATGAAGCATCGGCAAGGATGATAACCGTCATGGATGAGCTTTTAGATACGCTTATAAATAAAATGGGAGTAACGTAAAAGGCAGGTGTAGACAATGCGAGTAACGAATAACATGCTTGTGATGGATTTTATGAATGATTACAACAAAAATCTTGAAAGGCTTCAGAAAGATCAAAATATGCTGTCAACTGGCGAAAAAGTAAGCAAGCCATCAGACGATCCTGTTGCGGTAGCCAGTATTTTAAGGATAAAGACAGAAATTGCGAGAAATAATGCATATACGAAGAATACAGACGATGCAAAGTCATGGCTTAGCCTTACCGATACGGCATTAGGGCAAATAGGAGATATGCTGCAAAATGCCAGAGATTTAGCAGTGCAGGGTTCTAATGGTACTCTAACTCAAAGCGATATGCAAAACTTAGCAGCACAGGTAGATCAGTTAAAACAGCAGATTATACAAGTAGGCAATACCCAGTACAATGGCAGGTACATATTTGCTGGATACAAGACTGATACAAAGCCTTTTAGCGATACAAGCAATGGATATGCTGGCGATGATGGCGCTATAAAGTTTGAGATAGGTGCAGGTGGCAATACAATTCAGGTAAATGTGACAGGCGATAAGGTGTTTGATGTATCCTCTGGTACATCGCAGCTTCTTACTGTGATGGACAACTTATCAAATGCATTGAAATCAGGAAATAACCAAGCTGTCAGCAATATAATAGGAGATATAGACAATCAAATTCAAAATATCTTATCAATAAGGGCTGATGCAGGCGCAAAGGCAAATAGGGTAGATCTCACCGCAAATAGATTAAGCAGTGATAATTACAACTTTACGTCGCTACTTTCCAAAAATCAAGATGCAGACATAGCACAGGTTATCACTAATCTAAAGATGGATGATAATGTGTACAGGGCATCATTAGCTGCAGGTGCCATGATCATACAGCCATCATTAGTAGATTTTCTGAAGTAAGAGGATGGTAACATGGATATCGCCATTCAACAAACGTTCGGCAGGATAGGCATTGACACTACTCCTGCCGCGATTAATATACACAATCAGAATGCAGATCTTAATGTAAACAATTTGTTGCCTAGTATAGAGATATACAAAAAGTTACCACAGGTTCACATAGATCAATATCAGTGCTTTTACGAGTCTGGGCTTAAGAGCGTATTTGATCTTATACATGATGAGGCAGAAAGAAGTTACCAGATAGGTCTTGAAGCGATAGGGAAAATTGCTGAAGATGGAGATGCGTTAGCATCAATAGAGAACCATCAGAATGTCATACCAGAGTTGGCGTCTCAGGCAGGTGTTGAGAATATAGACTTTAATGTAGACCTTATGCCTAAGTCAAGGCCTAAGATATGGTTTGATGGTTATCTCAATATAAATTGGCAGGATGGTAAGGCATATATAGATGTCACACCTAAAAAACCGGAGATAGATGCAACAAGGGCAAATGTAAATATATACATGCTGCAGTACCCATCTATAAAAATCGACTACATAGGTCAGAATGTGGATGCAATAGTTTGAATTTGAAAGAGAGGCATGAGCGATGGATATAATGACAAGAAATTTTGGTGTTGTCAGCTATAACGAAGAAGATGTACTTCACTTTGAGGAAGGCATACCAGGCTTCGAGGGACTTAAAAGCTTCATTCTTCTAAGCGTTGATGAATATACCCCCTTTAAGTGGCTTCAGTCCCTCGATGATACGGATATAGCATTTGTTATAATCGATCCAAAAGCTATAGTTAAAGATTATAAGGTCGAATTAGACAGAGAGACGGTAAAATTGTTGGATATAAAGGACTTAAACCACATTCTCGTTTTTGCCATCGTTGTAATACCAAAAGAAATCGAAAAAATGACTGCCAACCTAAAAGCCCCTATAATCATAAATGCAGAAAACAATAAAGGGATGCAGATACTTCTCGACAATGATGAGTACATGATAAAGCATCCTATACTGAAGGAGCTAAAAAATGCTGATATTGACGCGTAAAATAGGACAGTCTTTGATTATAGGGGATGATGTAGAAATAAAGATTGTAAGCATCGATGGCGACAATGTAAAAATAGGCATATCTGCTCCAAAGAATGTAACTGTCATGAGAAAAGAGCTTTTAGAAGTAAAAGACGAAAACAAAAAAGCAATTAATATAGATAAATCATCGCTTAAAAAATTAGAAAAACTTATAAAAAAAGACTAAAGTAAAAAAAAATAAAATCGATAATATATAGTGTAAAACAAAAGACAAGCAGTTGGCCAACTGTGAAAAATCTTATGGTCGATATGGCATGGATGCCTAATAAAAATTCAAGGAGGAAAAAATATGATAATCAACACAAACTTAAGTGCTCTGAATGCTTGGAGAGCATTGGAAGTAAATAACACAAATACGCAGAAAGCATTACAGCAGCTTTCAACAGGTTTAAGAATCAACAGTGCTGCAGATGATGCGGCAGGTCTTGCAATATCTGAAAAGATGAAGGGCCAGATATCAGGACTGGACATGGCTCAAAGAAATGCACAAGACGGTATTTCACTAATACAGACGGCAGAAGGTGCACTGAATGAAACAACGTCAATACTTCAAAGAATGAGGGAACTTACAGTACAGGCATCAAATAGTACTAATACTTTGACAGATAGACAGAACATCCAGAAAGAGATTGACCAGCTGAAGCAAGAAATAAACAGGATAGCGTCGACTACACAGTTCAATACAAAAAATCTTTTAAATGGTTCGTTGGCGGCTGGTAAAGCTACTCTTACATTCCAAATTGGCGCAAATAGCCAACAAGTTCTTAAGGTTAATATTGGAACGATGACAGCATCGGCGTTAAAAGGTACTGCTGCTGGTAATATTTCAATGGCGTCAATTAATGTTGCGACAAACAATGCTTCTATTATAAGCGCACAGATCAATTCCATAGATGCTGCGATAAATAAAGTTTCTGCACAAAGAGCTAATTTTGGTGCTGTTGAGAATAGGCTTGAACATACAATAAATAATCTTGGCACAGCAGAACAAAACTTGACTGCAGCAGAATCTCGTATTACTGATGTTGACATGGCTAAAGAAATGATGGAATTCACAAAAGACAACATACTTACACAATCAGCTACAGCGATGTTAGCTCAGGCAAATCAACAGCCACAAACAGTGTTGCAATTGCTGAAATAATAGAGAGAATAAAAAGGAGGCAAATAAAGCCTCCTTTTTTCATGCTTATAATGTTATTGGATTCATACTCTTATAAGTTATTATTTTATTCTAATAGCTTCTAAAAATCTATTAAAAAATGCCGATAAAACTTTTAAGAATATTAGATGTGATGAGGTGCTATGATGATTGATGATTTAATGAAAGAAACTGTGGAAGAGAGTTTAAAATACATACCTAAACTAATTGTGGGAATAGATAAGGTAATAAACTATATTGATGACGGAATGTATGTAGAAGCTAATAATTTGCTTGTAAGTGTCATTGATGGTCTTAATTGGTCAGTTCAAGCTATTACATTGACTATGCCGTTACATGGTTATAAATTAGATATGGAAAAGGTTAATGAGAGTTTAAAAACTTTAATGTCAGGAATTGAAAATTTAGATTATCAATTAATTTCCGATTCGCTAAATTATGAGATTAAAGATATCCTTTCTGGATATATTAATTATTGCAGAAAAGGAGAGCTTAATTGATGAACTCATTTGAAATTTTGAAAGCGAAAGATGAATTTAGCACTTTAGTTTATAAAGTTGGAGACAAAAAAGTTTTTTTACATAGCTCATATTTTCCAGATAAAGAAGCGAAAGAATGGGCAAATAATATTGACTTTGATGATGAAGCTATTTTAATTATTTATGGTGTAGGGCTTGGATATCATATAAATTATCTTTTAGAAAGAATATCATTTAGTAATAGATTAATTTTGGTTGAGCCGTCAAGAGAAATATTTAATTTTGCATTTGATAACGGGTTTTATGATGAATTTAAAGATATGGAAAATGTTTATTTTATATTAGATGAGACAGAAGAAAACTTGAAAACTTTGTTATCGTCATATATACCGTGGGATAATTTTGAAAATGTTGTATATAAAGAATTTAAACAATATTCGATTGTTTTTAAAGAGCATTATAACAGATTTAATGAATGCTTGCTGGAGACAGTCAATTCAATGAGGATTAACAGAAACACAGCGCTTTATTTTGCTGAACAATGGCAATCAAATTTTATGGAAAATTTGGAGTTTGTTTTTAAAAGTGTACCTGTTAAGTCTTTTTTTGATACATTTAAAAATATTCCTGCGATAATTGTATCTGCTGGTCCTTCGCTTGACAAAAATATAAAACTTTTGAAAGAAATAAAAAACAAGTGTATAATTATTTGTGTAGGAACAGCTTTAAAAGCACTTATTAAGGAAAATATTGTGCCAGACTTTATTGTTTCAATTGATGGTAGTGAAAAAAATTTTAAACATTTTGAAGGTTATGTAACCGATGTACCTTTATTGTATGATCTTACGATATATCCAGAAATACTGAGAAAACATAAAGGACATTTAATAATAGGAAATATTGCATCAGGATTTTCAGATTTGCTTGAAGAAAGATTATCGACAAAATTTGGAGATATAGTGGCTGGCCCTTCTGTTGCTAATGTGTCGTTGGATTTTGCTTATAAATTGGGATGTGACCCTATAATATTTATTGGTCAGGATTTGGCGTATTTAAATGATAGAACACATGCTTCTGGGACTACATATGAAAATGACAGAATAAAAAAAGATTCCATTGAAAAAGAATATATTTATGTTAAGGGTAACTACGAAGATAATATTATAACAGATCGTGTATTTCTTTCTTTTAAAACATGGTTTGAAAACTATATTTATAGCCATTTAGACAGAACATATATAAACTCTACAGAAGGTGGAGCTTATATAAAAGGCACAAAAGTAGAGAAACTTGAAGATGTGATTAAACATTATATGAAAAATGATTTAAATTTAACTGATATTATCAATGATATTTTAACCAATCAAAAGATTAAACCAAAAGAAAGCAAAATTAATAGCTTAAAATATGAATTTGAAAATTCTATAAAAAACTTAGAAAAAATAAAAAATGACTGTATTCGTGGAGCAAAGTTATCGAAAAAAATGTATAATGAATATCAGAAGGACGTTAATGCAGACGTATCTCATATAGTATCAATATTAGATAAAATAGACAAAAGATTAAAAAACTCAAAAGATAGTTTTTTGTATATCTCTTCTATATTAAACATAGTTACTACAAAAGTTCTAAAAGGTTTTAAACCTGAAAAAGATGAGACTGAAAAGCAAAAAAAATTAAGAATTGCAATGATGTCATATACACTTTATCAAGGAATATATGAAGCGATAGAAAAGTCATTGGAAGGTTTAAAGAAAGCATTAAAGACAGTTGACGAAATCAAACGATGATTAAGCTGAAGACTTTTTAGGAGGATATGTGAGATGAACTTAAAAAATAAAAAAGTTTTAGTTACAGGGGCAGGAGGATTTATTGGTTCCCATTTAGCAGAAAGATTAGTGGAAATAGGTGCAAAAGTAAAAGCGTTTGTCAGGTATAATTCTAATAATAATTGGGGTTGGTTAGAAAAATCTAAGTATAAAGATGAGATCGAAATTTATAGGGGTGATATAAGAGATTATGATAGTGTTAGAGAGGCTATGAAAGGAGTGGATGTTGTATTTCATCTGGCAGCGCTAATTGGAATTCCATATTCATACCTATCACCTCTTGCCTATATAAAAACTAATATAGAAGGCACATATAATATATTGCAATCTGCAAGAGAGCTTAACATAGAAAGAGTTATACATACTTCAACAAGTGAAGTTTATGGAACGGCAAGATATATACCCATTGATGAATTACATCCACTGCAACCTCAGTCACCATATTCAGCGACTAAAATAAGTGCTGATAATTTGGCTTTAAGTTTTTATAATTCATTTGATTTACCTGTAACAATTGTGAGACCTTTTAATACATATGGGCCACGCCAATCAGCAAGAGCTGTTATTCCTACTATAATAACTCAGATATTAAATGGAGAAAAGTATATAAAAATTGGCAATTTAAAACCTACAAGAGATTTAAATTTTGTTTTTGATACAGTTAATGGATTTATAAAAATTGCTGAATGTGATGAGTTAATGGGGAATATTACAAATGTTGGGTCTGGACATGAAATTTCTATAGGCTCTTTAGTAGAACTGATTTCAAAGTTAATGGATGCTGATATCGAAATAGTACAAGATGAACAAAGATTTAGACCAGACAAAAGTGAAGTTGAAAGATTAGTGTGTGATAACTCTAAAATAAAGAAATATACTGATTGGAGACCCGAATATCAACTTGAAGATGGGCTAAAAGAGACGGTTAGATGGATTAAGGATAATATCAGCTTATATAAATCGGAGGTATATAATGTATAATATACAACTTGATTCGCCTAATTTAGGTGATAAAGAAAAAGACTATTTAGTGAAATGCATTGAAAGTGGTTATGTATCTACTGTTGGTCCTTTTGTTCCTGAATTCGAAAGAAGATTTGCTGAATTTTTAAATGTAAATCATTGTGTTTCGGTTCAAAGTGGAACAGCAGCACTGTACATGGCACTTTATGAATTAGGCATTAAAGATGGTGATGAGGTTATAGTTCCTGCTATTACATTTGTTGCGACTGTTAATCCAATAGTTTACTGTGGAGCAACTCCTGTATTTGTTGATGTTGATAAAGACACATGGAATATAGATCCAAAAGAAATAGAAAAAGCAATTACACCTAAAACAAAAGCAATTATTCCTGTACATTTATATGGCAATCCATGTGATATGGACAAAATAATGGAGATAGCAAAAGAGAATAATATTTATGTTATAGAAGATGCAACTGAAAGCTTGGGAGCTTTATATAAAGGTAGAATGACTGGCACAATTGGTCACATAGGATGTTTTAGCTTTAATGGTAATAAAGTAATAACCACAGGAGGAGGGGGTATGGTAGCTTCGAATAATGAAGATTGGGTTTCGCATATAAGATTTTTGGTAAATCAGGCAAGAGATATGACTCAAGGCTATTTTCATACAGAAATAGGTTTTAATTATAGAATGACAAATTTAGAAGCATCTTTAGGCATTGCCCAACTTGAACGATTGGCAGGATTTTTAGAAAAAAAACGAATGTATTTCGAGATTTACAAGAAAATTTTTAATGGAATTGAAGAAATTTCTTTGCAGACAGAATATGAAGGTGCAAAAAGTTCTGATTGGTTATCTTCAGTGAAAATTGATTGCAAAAAAGTAGGTATGACTATACATCAAATTCAAGATGAATTAAAAAGAAGGGGTATTCCGACAAGAAGAATATTTAATCCTATAGTAGATCTTCCTCCTTATAAAAAATACAAGAAAGGAAGCTATAGTAATTCTTATGAAATATATGAAAATGGCTTAAATTTACCGAGTTCAACGTTAAATACATATGAAGATGTAAAATATGTTGCAAAGACTTTATTGGATATTTTAAGTATAAAAAAGAGGTAAAATTATGAAAAAAATTGCTGTTGTTACAGGTACAAGAGCAGAGTATGGATTACTTTATTGGACAATGAAAGAAATAATGAATGATCCTGATTTAAAATTGCAACTAATTGTGACAGGGATGCATTTATCGCCGGAATTTGGGCTAACTGTAAAAGATATAGAAAATGACGGATTTAAAATAGATGAAAAAGTAGAGATTTTACTTTCATCTGATACTGGACAAGGAATTGCAAAGTCTATTGGACTTGGTATTATAGGATTTGCACAAACTTTTTCAAGATTAAATCCAGATATGCTTTTAATTTTAGGAGATAGATTTGAAATATTTGCTGCAGCAACCGCTGCTATGGCTCTTAATATACCAATTGGCCATATATCTGGAGGAGAATCTACTGAGGGTGCTATAGATGAGCAGATAAGACATGCAATTACTAAAATTGCTCATATCCATTTTGCAAGTTGCGATTATTATGCAAATAGAATAAAAAAAATGGGTGAAGAAGAATGGAGAGTATTCAATGTTGGTGCTCCAGGATTGGAGAATATAAGGCGATTACAGCTTCTTGATAAAAATCAGCTTGAAAAATTATTAGATATAAACTTAGACAAAGTAACTTTATTAGTTACATATCATCCTACAACGTTGGAGCTTCAGTCGCTAAAGATGCAAATGGATAATATTTTGGATGCTCTAATGGAAACTGGTTATCAGCTTATATTTACGTATCCAAATTCAGATAGTGGGGGAAGGTATATTATTGAAAGAATAAAGGAATTTGCAAAAACTTATGCTAATGCAAAAGTATTTGTTAATTTGGGACAGTTAAAGTATTTGAGCTTGTTAAAATATGTAGATGCGATGGTTGGAAATTCATCCAGTGGAATAATAGAAGCACCTTATTTTAAACTTCCAGTAATCAATATAGGGGATAGACAAAAAGGAAGATTAAAAGCTTTTAATATTATTGATGTTGGATATACAAAAGATGAGATTTTATGTGGTATAAACAAGGCTTTAAAAGATGAAGATTACAAAGTTAAAGTAAAGGAAACAAAAAGTATTTACGGAGATGGAAATACAAGCAAAAACATTGTTGAAATCATAAAAAGAGTAGATTTAAAAGATGATAAACTTTTGAAAAAGAAACTTACATATTAAAAAAATAAAAAGAGCGTGATGTTACAATGTTCAAAATAGCAAATAGAACAATATCAGAGAATTCTCCTGTATTTGTTATAGCTGAAGCGGGAGTGAATCATAATGGTGATTTAGAAACAGCTATGAAATTAGTTGATGTGGCGTCTGAAGCGGGTGCAGATGCAATAAAATTCCAAATATTTAAAACAGAAAATTTAGTAATTAAAGAGGCTGAAAAAGCTGAATACCAAAAATTCACTACATCTTCAGATGAAACACAGTATGATATGTTAAAAAAATTAGAGTTATCCTATAACGATCATATTAGAATAATGGAATATTGTAAAAGGCGAAATTTAATCTATTTAGCAACTCCTTTTGATTATGAAAGTGCCGATATGTTGGAACAAGCTGATGTACCTGCATTTAAAATTGGTTCTGGCGATGTTACAAATATCCCATTCTTAAAATACATTGCAAAAAAAAAGAAACCAATAATACTTTCTACAGGAATGTCTAATTTAGGTGAAATCGAAGAAGCGATAGAGGCGATTAAAAATACTGGTAACAATAGTATAATCTTATTGCATTGTACATCAAATTATCCAACCGAATACAAAGATGTTAATTTAAATGCAATGATCACTATGAAAAATGCTTTCAAGTTGCCTGTTGGTTATTCAGATCATACTCTTGGCATTGAAGTTGCAATAGCAGCAGTTTCGATGGGAGCATTGATTATTGAAAAACATTTTACTCTTGATAAAAGAATGATAGGCCCTGATCACAAGGCTTCACTTGAACCAAGTGAACTTAAGCTTATGATTAAAAGCATTAGAAACATAGAGGCGGCATTAGGAAATGGGATAAAAAGATGTAGAGAGAATGAAAAAAATGTCAGAGATGTAGCAAGAAAGTCAATTATTGCAGCTAAAGATATACCCAGCGGCAGTGTCATAACAGAAGAGATGTTAACTACAAAAAGGCCGGCAACTGGTTTGCCTCCTAAGTTTTTTTATTATTTAATTGGTAAAAAAACCAGAATTCATATTTTGAAAGATACAATTATTGACTTTTCTATGCTTGAATAATAATTATATGCTTTTTCCAAGGAGGAATTCTTTTGGATAAATTGGTTTTAATTGGTGCAGGTGGTCATGCAAAGGCGGTGATAGATATACTGAAAAAAAATAATGAAATACATATTGAAGGACTAATAGGCAAAGCTGATGAGATTGGCAAAAAAGTTTTAGGCGTGCCGGTTATTGCAACTGATGAGCAACTAAATGATTTATTAAAACGTGAGATAAATTATGCACTAATAGTTGTTGGAAGTGTTGGAGATAATTATTTGCGAAAAAATTTGTATGAAAAAGTAAAAGGGATTGGCTTTAACTTTATTAATGCATTTCATCCATCAGCTATTATTTCAGAGTATGTAAAATTCGGGCGAGGAAATGTTGTAATGGCCGGTACTTTTATAGGTCCTGATACACAAGTTGGAAATAACGTGATAGTAAATACAGGATCAATTATTGAACATGATTGCATAATAAGCGATCATGTTCATATTGCTCCAGGTGTTAAAATTGCAGGAGGAGTTAAAATAGGCGAAGCAAGCCATATTGGAATTGGGTCTGTTATTATTGAGGGAATAAAGATAGGTAAAAATTCTTTAGTTGGAGCTGGTACTGTGGTCTTAGATGATGTACCTGATAATGCGGTTGTTGTAGGTGTTCCAGGGACAGTAAAAAAATATAGGTATGATATGGGGAGAAATCAATAATGGAGAATAAGGTTAAATCCGTTATTATCAGCGATAAATGTATTATTAAAAATGCCATAAAGCAGTTAAATGAAAATAGATTACAAATTCTTTTAGTTGTTGATGACGATGATAGGTTTGTTGGAACTGTTACAGATGGAGATATAAGAAGGGCGATATTGGATAATGTATCATTAGAACAGCCTGTCTCTATCATTATGAATAAGAAACCAAAATATGTTTATAGAGGACAAGAAGAAGTTGCTAAAGAGTTGATGATAAAGTATAAGATAAAAACTATTCCTGTAATAGATAATGAAAAAAGAGTTATCGATTTAATATTGATGGAAGAATTTATTGGAGTAAAATGTGAATATTCAAAGAAAAATAACAGTGTTTTTATTATGGCTGGCGGTAAGGGTACCAGGTTAGATCCGTTTACAAAAATACTTCCGAAACCGTTGATACCTATAGGTGATAAGCCAATAATAGAGATTATAATGAAAAATTTTAAGAATTACGGCTTTAATGATTTCATAATTTCACTTAATTATAAAGCCGAAATTATAAAATTATATTTTGCAGAAAATCCAGACGGATATAATATAAATTTTGTTCATGAAAAAGAATTTCTTGGAACAGCAGGCTCATTAAGGCTTGCAGTTGATAAGTTAAATGATACATTTATAGTATCGAATTGTGATGTAATCATAGATATTGATTTCGATGAACTTTTAAAATACCATGAGAAAAGTGGCAATGATGCTACAATAGTAGGTGTAGTTAAAAATATGCAGATTCCGTATGGTGTTATGAATGTTAACAATGGTGAATTGATAAATATGATAGAAAAACCAGAGTATAATTTTGTAATAAATTCAGGTGTATATGTTTTAGAACCCGAATTGATTAGTCTGATTCCAGATGGACAATCTTTTAACATGCCGGATTTGTTATTAAAGTCAAAAGAGTGTGGATATAAAGTTGGTGTATATCCTGTAAGCTCAAGATGGTTTGATGTTGGACAATGGGAAGAATATCGTAATACATTGGAATATTTTAAAAAGGTGGATAGTGTATAAAATGTATAGAGGAAAATCAATATTAGCGATAATACCTGCAAGAGGTGGTTCAAAAGGTGTTAAAAGAAAAAATGTGAGACCTTTATTGAACAAGCCTCTAATAGCATATACTATTGAGGCTGCGTTACAAGCAAATTTTTTAGATAAAATAATTGTTTCAACAGAAGATCCAGAAATAGCAAGTATATCAAAGGAATTTGGAGCAGAAATTCCTTTTATGAGGCCCATCGAATTAGCGTCTGATGATGCAAAAGGGATAGATGTTATTTTTCATGCGATGAATTGGCTGGAAAAAAATCATACTGTATATGATTTAGTTATGCTTTTACAACCTACATCACCATTAAGAAAAGCGTATGACATAAAAAATGCGATTGACATTTTATATGATAAAAAAGCAAGTGCGGTAGTTTCGGTTTGTGAGGCTGAACATTCTCCTTTATGGATGAACGTTTTAAATGAGGATTTGTGTATGAAAGATTTTTTAAAAAAAGATGTTTTAAATAAAAATAGGCAAGAAATAAGTAAATATTATAGAATAAATGGAGCAATATATATATCGGATTGGAATTATTTAATACAAAATAAAGGTTTCTTTGGCGAAAAAACATACGCGTATATTATGCCTAATGAAAGATCTATAGACATTGATACAGAACTGGATTTAAAATTTGCTGAATTTTTGATGAATAATTTTCAAATACAGAAATAGACATATATTGAAATTTTTATAATCATTAAATATCTAATGGGGGTGTTCTATATTATACCCGATACAAGATTAGAGATGCTTGAGGCCGACTACTGGATAGAAAAGATATCCGATGCTGATTGCCTTATAATGACGCAAGATGACATTATGAAGTTTAATCGAGAAATTGTAGAGAAATGCGATAGCGTCTATGATTTAAGAAGCTATAGGGATAGTCTTACTTACGATGAATTGTTGTCTATGATAAAAGAATATAAATTGCCAGAAAAAGAGATGTATTTTAAAAATGGGGAAGAAGTAAAAAGAGATTTTTATCATCATATAACTGACAATTTAAATATAACTGAAATAAAAGAAGTCAATCCAGTACGGTACGGTATCACTATAAGGAAAACATATCTTAGAAGTTTTCCTACAGATATAGCGGTGTACAGCAGAAAAGGCGATATTGAATTTGACAGATTTCAAGAGACGTCGTGCCAAGCGATAGAGCCTGTTTTGGTGCTTCATGAAAGCAAGGATGGAAGATGGTATTTTATCCAGATGTACAATTACAGGGGGTGGGCCAAAGCTGCTGATATAGCGATTGCCAAAGATAAAGAGGAAGTATTTGGTTATGTTGATACAGATGATTTCATAGTGGTAACTGGAAATCATGTCAAAACGCAGTATAATCCCTATGATAGAGATGTATCTGAAATTCAGTTTGATATGGGGACGAAAATACCACTGGAAAAAGATATACCTAATTTTGTTGCAAATCAATCTACTTATGGCAATTATGTTGTCAAACTGCCTTCAAGGGATGATAATGGCAATTTAGTTTTTAAAGACGGGCTTATATCGATAAAAGAAGATGTCCATTGGGGCTATGTTCCATATACAAGGGCAAATGTATTAAATCAAGCTTTTAAGCTAATAGGAGATAGATATGGATGGGGTGATAGCTTTGACGGAAGGGATTGCTCCAGTTTTATCATGTACGTATACAAGACATTTGGATTTAAGCTGCCGAGAAATGCTGATGAACAAGAGAGATGTCCCGGGAGAGTGCATCGGTTTTTTGATGGCATGTCATTAATCGGCAGAATTGAAGCTTTTAAAGGCATAAAACCTGGCGCAGCTTTATACATGCCGGGCCATGCCATGATGTACGTTGGAATGGATGATGAAGTGCCGTACATCGTACATGATTTTGCGGGATATGGAGCGAAAAATGGAGAAGAATATGAGTTCATACCAGTCAATGAAGTTATGGTCACATCATCACTTTTACCTACATCGAATGGTATACCATTCATAGAGAGAATTACTTCTGCCATTCAGTTTGAAAAGTAATTATTGTTTTTCTGTAAGCATATCCCAGTATTTTTTTGGCATGTGCTGCCTTTGAAGCCTTAGATTTTTTCTTTCTTCTATGGAGATGCTTTTGTGGTACATCTTCCATAGGATTTCATAGTCTTCTGTATCTTTCATATTAGATATGTCTTGAAGTGGGATGTCAGTTATTATCCATGCTTTTTTATCATATACAGCCGACAAGTTCCTCTTTTCGTCGTGTATGATGAAATATTGATCTTGAAACCTTTCAGCAAAGTGAGGCATTATGATAGGCAGTACGTTGTAGTCTGGATGTATCTTTGCAATAAACAATCCTTTTTTGACCTCTTTAAATCTAATTAATTCTATCATCTTGTACGCTTCATGCCTCACTTTTTGACTTAATTTTGTCACTTCATGGACTATGTCATTTTGAATGAAGTAGTCTATTTTTTTGCCTATTTTAAAGCCTAATCTGATGTATCTATATATCAACATATAAGACGACTCCAACTCTGACAGATAAGCGTAGTAGATATTTCTAAGCGCTTTATTTGATATTTTTGTTTCAATGGCATGTTGTACTTTGTTGGATTTATCTATATCCGTTGACACGAACACGTCATGGCCAAGAAAGTTTATTTGATGATTGATTTCAGAAAAAATGTCATTAGGATGTTGATGACTGTAATATGCTTCGTATATAACGGTCATGAGGCCATCAAATGTCCCGTCGAATATGTAGTTTACCATATGTCTACTCTCCTAACTAAGCTATACGATTATTGGCAAATTGTTCAAAGTATTATCGATGTCAAATATGCTAAGCTGTCCTTCTATGACATTTCTTTTTGGCAAAAGTTTATTTTTTATCTTATCTGTTTCTATTTCGCATTCACCGTAATATTTTCCGTTGCATGTTATAAAGTATTTTGCCCTTTTCAATACGACGCCCAGCTTTTTAAGTGAATCATAGTTAAGGTAAGCAGCTTTTCGCGCTTTTACAATCCGGTTTGCTGTCCTTAAGCCAATGCCTGGTACTCTAAGAAGCATATTGTAGTCTGCAGTGTTGACTTCAACAGGAAATAGATTGAGATTTTTCATGGCCCAATTGATTTTTGGATCAAGTGATACATCAAAATTCGGTTCTTCTTCGGTGAGCAATTCATCAGCCTTGAAATTGTAGTACCTTAAAAGCCAATCAGCTTGATACAAGCGGTGCTCCCTTAAAAGAGGAGGTGATGTCATTCCCAAAATATTGTTGTCATTAAAAACAGGGATGTACGCGGAGTAATACACTCTTTTAAGGTCATAATATTTGTACAGATTTTCTGACAGCTTTAATATGGTCCTATCGCTTTCTGGTGTCGCACCTATAATAAGCTGTGTCGTCTGTCCTGCAGGCACAAATTTATCTGTGCGGCGCATCAGCTTTTTTGACTCACTCTTTTCCATCAATTGATTGTGTATGAAGCTCATTGGCTTTATTATTGATTCTTTTGTCTTTTGAGGTGCCAATAATTTTAAAGACTTTTCTGATGGAAGCTCGATATTTACGCTCATGCGATCTGCGTAAAGGCCGGCCAGCCTAATGAGATTTACGTCTGCACCTGGAATAGCCTTTAAATGTATGTATCCGTTAAAATTGTATTCCTCCCTCAGTTTTTTGACAGTCTTAATGAGAAGCTCCATCGTGTAGTCAGGGCTTTTGTATACAGCCGAGCTTAAGAATAATCCTTCTATGTAATTTCTGCGGTAAAAATTTATCGTAATGTCAGCAAGTTCCTCAGGTGTGAATAATGCTCTCTCTACGTCATTTGAACATCTATTTACACAATATGAGCAGTTGTAAATGCAGATGTTTGTAAAAAGTATTTTTAGAAGGGATATGCACCTGCCGTCTTCAGACCAACTGTGGCATATGCCATAGAAGGATGCATTTCCTATTCCGCTATTTTTGTTTTCTCTATCGCTTCCGCTGGATGAGCATGACACATCGTATTTTGCTGCATCAGCCAGTATTCTTATCTTTTTGAGAAGATCCATTTTAAAAACACCTCAATGATATTATAACACAAACATACGTTCAGATAAAAGCAATTAAATCATGTTGAAAAAAATTTAATAAAAATTTCTTAAAGCCGATATATAAAAATGAAGTAAGTTACAATAGCTTATATGGAGGAGAAAATGGCAAAGATCATAAAAGAACATTACTATAAAAATGATTCAGTGGAGGAGAAGATAAAGCTATTGAAGAAGGAGCTCAATAAAAACATAGTAGATATGACAAAGGCGCTGGAGATAAGTCAGGAATTAGATAAGCTTATTGTAGAATACATGTCTTGCGAAAAAAACGCCAAATAAATTAACTAATTTTTTAAAATATTTTGCCGATATATAGGTTAACATGTGAGTTATTTTTAGGGAGGTATATAGATGATTCAAAATATATCGTTAGAAGGAGGAAGTGGAAAGCTAAATAGCTTATTGACTGACAAGATTGATGACGTAAAAGAGATTTTCAAAAATCCAGTAGATGAGAAATCTGTAAAGGACGAAATAAACGACGTCAACAATAAAATCAAGAAAAATGACGGTACATATTTTGAATTTTCTGTTCACAAACCTACAAATACGATCGTAGTGAAAATTGTAGATAGCAGGACAAATGAAGTCATCGACGAGATTCCGCCAGAAAAAATATTGGATTTAGTGGCGGGATTGTGGAAAATGGTTGGCTTAATTGTTGATAAAAAAGTATAGGAAGTATAGGGGGAATGTGTGATGGATCCTATTACAATGCAAAACTCTACTACAAGTAATTTGCTTAGAATAAGCGGTCTCGCATCAGGTATAAATACAGACCAAATAGTGAGCCAATTAATGGCTGCTGCAAGTATGCCGCTTGATCAATTGGAGCAGCAAAAGCAATGGCTTCAATGGCAACAGGAAGATATGCAAAGCATTAACACACAATTATTGTCCCTTAGAGATGATACTTTGTTTCAAATGACACTGCAAGGGACATTTTTAGCAAAGACGGTTTCGTCAAATACATCAATAGCCACAGCTACGGCAGGTGTGAATGCTGTAAATGGGACGTATACATTAAGTGTCAGTCAATTGGCGACAGGAGCAACTTCTGCCAGCACCGCTGCTATTGGTGCTTATAATAGCAGTACCAATACGTACAATACTTTAATTCCTGCTGGAACTACTTATACGATAACTATTAATGGGAAACAAATTACATTAGGAGATCCGACAGGAACGAAGGCGTGGACTATAAATGACATAGTTACTGCAATAAATTCAGCTAATGCAGGCGTCAATGCGACTTATGATACGACTACTGATAGACTCTTTTTAATAACAAGCACTACGGGTTCAAATGCGACAATTGATTTTACAGGGACAACAGATCCAAATGCGCTTAATTTTTTGACAAATACCTTAAAGTTAAATACTTCTACAGTTACAGGTACAGATGCTTCATTTTCGTTTAATGGAGTGAACATAACTACTTCTTCAAATAATGCATCTGTTGCAGGTATAAATATTAACCTTACAGGAATTGGTCAGACGACTCTATCGGTACAAACAGATACAGATACAATATATAACAGTATCAAAAACTTTGTTGATGCATATAACAATGTGATTACTCAGATAAATTCGAAGTTAACAGAAGAAAGATATTATGACTATCAACCACTGACAGATTCTCAAAAACAGCAGATGAGCCAAGATGATATAACAGCATGGGAGCAGAAAGCCAGAAGTGGTGATTTGAATGGTAATGATACGCTAACCTCTATCTATTACAGTATGAGAGAGGCAATATCTGGAATTGTCACAGCATCTGATGGTACAACTATGACATTAAGCTCTATAGGTATAACTACAGGGCAGTGGTATGAAGGTGGTAAACTCTATATTGATGATACTACGCTAAAAAATGCAATACAAAATAATCCTCAAGAAGTGATGGATCTTTTTACAAAAATAACAGAGCCTGTGACAAATGTAAATGCTACACCAGGTTCAAGCTCAAATGATGGAATTGCTGCCAGACTCTATTATATAGTAAATAATGGTATAAATTCTATTATACAAGAAGCTGGTGGCGGGCAATATCAGTTATATGATAATAGCTTTTTGGGTCAGCAGATAAATGATTTGAATCAAAGAATATCAGATATGCAAGATCAGTTGAATACTTTAGAACAACAGTACTACAATGAGTTTTCACAGATGGAGACGTATATTTCTCAAATGAATTCTCAAAGCCAATGGTTAAGCCAACAGACAAGTAGCTCGTCAGGTTAAGGTGATTATGTAGGAAGGGGAATTGATAAATGATCGATCCTTATATGGAGTACAGGCGAAATTCTGTCATGACGGCAAGTCCGGAAGAATTGGTCTTGATGCTCTACAATGGAATTATTCGCTTTGCAAATGAAGCGAAACAAGCGATAGATGATAAAAATATCGAAAAAGCTCATAACAGCATAACAAGAGCGCAGGACATAGTATTGGAGCTTATGGCGACTCTTGACATGCAGTATGATATATCAAAAAATCTTTACAGCATCTATGATTTTATTTCAAGAAGGCTGATAGACGCTAATTTAAAAAAAGATAAAAAGCCGTTAGACGAAGTAATATCTTTGATAACAGAGCTTAGAGATACATGGGGAGAAGCTATGGGGAAAGTTCGAGCAAAAGTATATTCTAAAGGTTGATATAGTATGGTAAGCGATGTTAAAAAATTGATAGAGTTGGCTGAAAAAAAATTAAATTATTTAAATGAGATGCTTCAATTAAATAATCAGTTAAACATAGCTATAAATTCACAAAAGCTTGATGACATAAAAACCATATTGGAGAAAAAACAAAACATCATAGCAAGCATTGATGAGATAGACAGTGAATTTCTGCCTATGTACAATCTGTACAAAAAGGTAAATAGGATAGACAGCATTTTTAATACGCCTAATAATAGTGCAGAAAAAAGCGTATTAAAGGGAATACTGATAGATATAAAGGGCACATTGGAAAAAATAAAAGAAGTCGAGGACAAAAATTTAGAGGATATAAATTGTGCTTTTAAAAATCTGGAAGAAAAAATAGATGACTTATCAAAGGGTAAAAAAGGATATATAGAGTATCTTAAGTATTACACACCTGGCAGCTATTTTGTGGATAAAAAGCGCTAAATGTTTATGCGGTAATAATTATGCAATTTTTAAAATTTTAAAATTTATTGATAAAACTTTTAACCGGTGGTATAATATTACTGTATAGTCTAATTGGCTATACAGTAAATAAATGTCAAAGTGAGGGGATTATTTATTATGTATCAAGACAAGACATTAGTCTGCAAAGACTGTGGAGCAGAATTCGTGTGGACTGCCGGTGAACAAGAATTTTATGCTCAGAAAGGCTTTCAAAATGCGCCAGTAAGGTGCAAATCATGCAGAGATGCTAAAAAGCAGAGAAACAATCAGTTTAACTCCAGGAGAGGAAGAGTTGCTGGAGCAAATAAGTAATCCCCTTCACTTTTGTAAGAAGTAAAGAGGATTATTGAGGGCATTCCGAAAGGGATGCCCTTTAATCATTTCTCCACCAGAAAATTTTTTGATGTGTTAAAAAATATATTGCAATATTATGCATGTGATAGTATAATTATTTAGTAAATTATCTATTGTCGGGAGGAGAAAAAATTGAAAAAAAGGTTGATAATATCTTTAATTCTTATCACTATTATGTCTGTTGCACTAAGCGGTTGTTCGAAACAATCTACGTTAAGCAGAGTTAAGAAATCAGGGGTTATCGTCATGGGTACCAGCGCCGATTTCCCACCGTTTGAATTTCACAAAGTTGTCAACGGTAATGACACTATAATGGGTTTTGATGTAGATCTGGCTAATGCAATTGCTAAAAAATTAGGTGTAAAACTTCAGATAAAAGATATGGATTTTACAGGGCTTATTCCAGCTCTTCAAAGCGGGCAGATTGACATGGCTATTGCAGGGATGAATGCTACACCAGAGAGAAAGAAAAACGTCGATTTTTCTGATGAGTATTATAATTCTGAGCAAGTTTTAGTCGTGAAAAGCTCCAGCAATATAAATAACTTAAATGACTTGAAAGGAAAGACGGTAGCTGTGCAGCTTGGCACTACATCTGATGATGCTGCTAAGAAGATAAAAGGAATAGACATAAAAGAGCTAAATAGATTAGGCGATGCATTTTTATCATTAGAAAATGGCAGGGTAGACGCTATATTGATGGAAAGCACAATTGCAGATGCATACTTAAAAGAGTATAAAGACATGAAGATGCTTCACATTAAAGAGATAAATGAAGCAGTGCCAGGATATTCAGTCGCTGTCGCAAAAGGAAATCAAGATCTGGTAAACCAGATAAACAGTGTGATAAAAGAGCTCAAAGACAGCGGTGAATACGAAAAAATGTTAAACAAATGGATGGGGAAATAAAGCCTCTTGAAAGGAGAAAAAAAGGTTAATGAATCTTGATTTTTCAAGCATGCCACAATACACACAGCTTTTTATAAATGGACTCATAATGACAATAGAGCTTACTATCATATCTGTGGCAATAGGCGCTGTATTGGGTTTGATTGTTGCCTTGATGAAAATGTCCAGCGTGAAAATATTGAGCTTTATTGGCTCAGCTTATGTGGAGATAATAAGAGGTACACCGCTTTTGGTTCAGATACTCATCATATACAACGGCTTGCCTCAATTTGGCATAAAGTTTCCTGGATTTGTAGTAGGCATAATAGCACTCTCTATGAACAGTGCAGGCTATGTGGCGGAGATAATACGCTCGGGCATCCAGGCGGTGGATCCGGGACAGATGGAAGCCTCTCGCTCTTTAGGCATGTCCCACAGCATGGCCATGAGGTACGTCATAATTCCCCAGGCAATAAAGAATATTTTGCCGGCTTTAGGCAATGAATTTGTCGTAATGTTGAAAGAGTCGTCTATAGTATCGGTCATAGGCTTTGCAGATCTTACAAGGCAAGCAGAGATAGTATCCAGTGTGACATATAGGGCATTTGAGCCTCTTATAATAATAGCAGCAATTTACTTTGTGATGACACTGGTATTCTCAAGGCTTTTAAGCAAGTTTGAAAGGAGGTTAAGGACTGGTGATACGCGTTGATAACCTCCATAAAAAGTTTGGCAGTTTAGAAGTTTTAAAAGGTGTAAGCTTAGAGGTAAAAAAAGGTGAAGTTTTGGTAATAATCGGTCCAAGTGGTTCTGGAAAAAGTACCATATTAAGGTGCATAAACCTACTTGAGGAGCCGACAAAAGGTGACATATACATTGAAGGGGAAAAAATCAACGACAAAAAGGCTGATATAAATAAGATACGTCAAAAAGTCGGCATGGTTTTTCAACACTTTAATTTATTTCCGAATATGACTGCTATCGGCAATATAACGCTGGCTCCTATTAAAGTAAAGAAGATGGATAGAAAAACTGCAGAGGATATCGCCATCAGGCTATTAAAAAAAGTTGGGCTTGAAGACAAAAAAGATGCATATCCTGTAAAGCTATCTGGTGGTCAGAAGCAAAGGCTTGCTATTGCCAGAGCGCTGGCTATGCAGCCGGATGTGATGCTTTTCGATGAGCCTACATCTGCGCTGGACCCGGAGATGGTCAAGGAAGTATTGAATGTCATGAAAGAGCTGGCGAATGAAGGCATGACGATGGTAGTTGTGACTCATGAGATGGGCTTTGCAAAAGAGGTGGCAGACAGAGTCATTTTTGTAGATGATGGAGTGATTGTAGAGGAAGGTTCTCCTGAAGAGCTTTTTGGCAATCCTAAAAGCCCAAGGACAAAAGAATTTTTCAGCAAAATACTGTAAGTTTAACGGGGTGCAGAAGCACCCTTTTTATTCATCTATCATTATATTTTGCAAAATTCGCAAAATATTAGTGGGAATTCATGCAGGAATATTAGATTTCATGTAGAATTATAATAATATAGACATAAAGAAAGGAGTTGTATTGTATGAGGATTACAGTAAGCGGTAGAAATGGCATGGCGATAACAGAGGGACTTAGAAATGCAGCCATAAAAAGTTTAAGCAAGATAGAGAAGTTTTTTGCGGATGACACAGAAGCACGTGTCGTCATGAGTGTTCAGAAAAATAACCAGATTGCAGAGGTTACGATACCTTTTAGAGGGATGATATTTAGAGCTGAAGAGGTAAGCGACGATATGTACGCTTCAATAGATAATGTTGTTGATAAGCTTGAAAAGCAAATATTAAAGTACAAGACAAAACTGAAAAACAATTTTACACCAGATTCTATAAGATTTGATGTTCAACAGGATTACATAAAAAATGATGTGCAGGATGAATCGGAGTTTGAAGTTGTAAAGACTAAGAGATTTGCTGTGAAGCCTATGTCTGTGCAGGAAGCCATACTTCAAATGAATCTTTTAGGACATAATTTTTTCGTATTTACGAATTCCGAGACAGACGATTTCACAGTAGTGTATAAGAGAAAAGACGGTAAATATGGTTTGATAGAGCCGACAATGTGAAGATAAAATTGAGGGTTAAAAAAACCCTCAATTTTTTTATGCAACAAAGAAGGAAAATAGAATTTTTTGTAGAATATTATTCCTGTATGTGTAAAAGTTGATTGAAAAAATGGAGTGTGAGCACGTTGGCTGAATTAACAAAAGAAGTTATCAATTCTATGGAAGAATTGATAAATAGGGTACAAAGTGTAATATCAAGTAGGGTTATAACTGAAAATGGTCAGATTGCTGAGATTCACGTTTTGGCTGATACATCAAGAAATGCAAAGCAGATTGCAAGAGATGTACAATCGGTTTTAATGGCTGAGTTTAAAGTAGATGTAAACTACAAAATAATTAGCGTCGCACAGGTGGAGACAAGTGGCAGATACTATAACGATGAGAGAATTGCCTTCACAAATTTAACGTTTGCTAACAATGGGGTGAATTTAGAAGCAACCGTTGCCCTTACAAAAGGCTCTGAAATGTATGAAGGTGTATATAAAGGTGTAAATACAGAGAGGAACAAAAACAGGATAATCGTGAATGCCACACTTGAGTGTGTATCCAAAATACTTCCAGATGATCACAATCTCATTTTAGAAGATGTTGATATATATTCTTTTGCCAAAAAGCGTATAGCCATAGTCGCAGTGACACATGCAACACCTCAAGGAGAGGAGCTTCTTGTAGGCTCCAGCATTGTAAAAAAAGATGAAGGTGAAGCACTTGTAAAAGCGACATTAGACGCTTTAAACAGGCGTGTCATTTCGACAGTCGATAATTAAATAGCTTATTTTTACCCAAACCTTTATTAAGCGTAGCGTTTCGCCTGAAGCTTGAGAAGCTTGAGAGCATCTTTGGTAAAGGAGGGTTTCAGGATGAAAAAAGCAACAATCATAAAAGTACTTCTTGCTTTATTGGCATTAGCACTTGCTGGAGGAGCAAACTATACATGGGGGTAATATGGGTTTGGGTATATTTTTATGGAGGATGATAATGTGAGTAAAAAATTGATTTTATATATATCGTTTGTTGTAGCGTGTGGTTTATCATTAATAACTTATTCTGTATTTAAGA